>JAPOKX010000019.1 GCA_029977425.1 Actinomycetota bacterium | reverse complement strand
CCAACTGCGCACCGAGGCCGACCGCGACGGCACCTGGGATCTCATCGTGGTCGACACTCCCCCGTCGCGCTCGGCGCTGGACTTCCTCGATGCCCCCGATCGCCTGGGCACCTTCCTCGACGGACGCTTCATCAAGATCCTCACCGCTCCGGCACGAGGTGCCGGGCGAGGCCTCGGCAAGCTGCTCGGTGCGGGACTCGGCCTCTTCTCCGGCGTGCTCACCAAGATCCTCGGCGCGCAGCTGCTCACGGATCTGGCCGCGTTCGTCGGCGCGGTCGACACGATGTTCGGCGGGTTCCGCGAGCGCGCGGAGGCCACGTACGCCCTGCTCAAGGATCCGGGTACGTCGTTCATGGTGGTCGCCGCCCCCGAGCGCGATGCGCTGCGCGAGGCCTCCTACTTCGTCGATCGGCTCAACCAGGACGGCATGCCGCTCGCCGGGCTGGTCCTCAACCGCGTGCAGGAAGTGCGTGCGCCGGAGCTCAGCGTCGAGGAGGCGAACGCTGCGGTGCAGCGCCTCCAGGCGGATGATCCGGCAGCCGCGGCCCTGCTCCGCCTGCACGCGGATCGGCTGCGCAATGCGGAGCGGCAGGCCCGACTGGCGCGGCGATTCACCGCGGCGCATCCGGGGGTGCCCGTCACTGAGGTCTACGCCCTCGCCGAGGACGTCCACGATCTCGAGGGGCTACGCGAGGTGGGGACACTGCTCGCGTCGACGAAGCCGACGCCTTAAGCGCGGGTTAAGGGAAATCCGGCGAACTTTGGGCCAAAAGTGACGCCTGGCGAAGCTATTCGCCCAAAGTTCGAGGCTGGGCGGGTGTCAGGTGAAGATGGGCGTGCTCCCAGGACGGTAGGACGGCAGAAATCGTCGGGGCGCGCTTGAGACGGTGACTAGGACGCGCGGAAGACGTCGAGGCCGACGGCGCGCTCGTACTCATCGCGCGCGGTCTGCAGAAGCTGACGCCACGAGGTGACCTGCGGGCGACGACGCAGCAGGGCGCGGCGCTCGCGCTCGGTCATGCCGCCCCACACGCCGAACTCCACGCGGTTGTCGAGGGCGTCAGCGAGGCATTCGGTGCGCACCTGGCAGCCCTGGCAGATGACCTTCGCCCGGTTTTGGGCGGCACCTTGGACGAAGAGGGCGTCGGGATCGGATGTACGGCAGGCCGCCCGCGCGGTCCACTCCGTCGACCAGTTCATCCCTCACCTTCCCGCCGCACCGTCCGGCACGGCTTCCCCTTGGGTCCCAGTGGCTTCACCGGTGGGGCGGGACGCTACGCCGGTCATCGGTGGTCAGACAGGTCCTTATGACCCTAACCTAAATAGTTATTTCGGGCCATACCCTGCACAGATACTGACCCGCGCGAGACGAGACTCCCGTCCCGCGCTCGCCTACCCTGGGGAGGCACCCCTTCCCCAAGGAGACCCGTGAGCGAGCCACAGCCGCCGCAGGAGCCCACCCGGGCCCGCAGCGGGACCGCGCGACCGCTGGCCGCACTGGGCCGCCTGGGGGTCTTCTTCCTCGTCGCCGTCGTGGCCGGGGCCGTCGCCGCGGCCATGGTGCTGCCCGTGGCCGCCGCCACCGGGCTCCTCACGCGTGGCGCGATCGACAGCTTCGAGTCGCTGCCGTCGCAACTCGACGCGCCCGACCTGCCCGAGCGCTCCGTGATCCTGGCCTCGGACGGCTCGGTCATGGCGACGATCTACTACCAGAACCGCGTCGAGGTGCCGCTCGCCGCCGTCGCGCCGATCATGCGCCAGGCCATCGTCGCCGTGGAGGACGCGCGCTTCCTCGACCACCCGGGCATCGACCTCCGCGGCACCATGCGCGCGATCGTGGCCAACAGCACCCAATCAAGCGGCACCCAGGGCGGATCGACCATCACGCAGCAGTACGTCAAGAACCTCCTCATCGCGAGCGCGACCAACGAGGAAGAGCTCGAGGCTGCTCGCGCGCGCACGCCCTCGCGCAAGCTTCGCGAGATCCGCTACGCGCTCGCGCTCGAGCGGCGCTACTCGAAGGAGGAGATCCTCGAGCGCTACCTCAACATCGTCTACTTCGGCGCCGGCGCCTACGGCGTCGAGGCCGCGGCCCGCCGCTACTTCTCCAAGCCGGCGGCCGAGCTCGACCTCGTGGAGAGCGCCACCCTGGCCGGCATCGTCCAGCAACCCACGGCCTTCGATCCCACGCGCAACCCTGAGCTGGCGCAGCAGCGACGCGATCTGGTCCTCGGCGAGATGGCGGAGGCCGGCTTCATCACGCCCATCGAGGCCAGCGCCGCGTCGCGCATCTCCATCGAGGAGATCCTCGATCCCTCCATCCAGCCCAATGGCTGCACGTCCTCCTACGCTCCCTACTTCTGCGACTTCGTCATCCGCATGATCAAGGCCGACCCGGCGTTCGGCGAGACGCTCGTCGAGCGCGAGGCACTGCTGCGCCGCGGTGGCCTCACCATTCGCACGACGCTCGATCCCGACGTGCAGGACGCCGCCATGAAGTCCGTGACGTCGTACATCCCGATCAAGGACCCGAGCCAGCGCGCAGCGGCCATCACCCTCGTCGAGCCCGGCACGGGCAACGTCATCGCCATGGCGCAGAACCGCGACTGGGGACTCAAGGGCCGGGGCAAGACGACGTACAACTACAACGTCGACCAGGGCTTCGGCGGCACCATCGGCATGCAGGCCGGATCGACCTTCAAGGTGTTCACCCTGGCCGCCGCTCTCGAGCAGGGCTTCTCGCCCACGGAGGGCATCGACTCGCCCAACCCCAAGACCTTCGAAAACTTCGTCAACTGCACAGACGGCACGGAGTTCCAGCCGGTCACGGTGCGCAACTCCGGTTCGTCCGGCTTCCTCAACATGTTCCAGGCGACGGCGTTCTCGACGAACACCTACTTCGTCACCCTCGCCGAGCGCTTCGGGCTCTGCCGGCAGGCGGAGATCGCCGAGGAGATGGGCGTCCGCCTGGCGACCGGCGATCCGCTGCTGCGGGTGCCGACCTTCTCCCTCGGCACGATGGAGGTCTCGCCGCTGTCGATGGCGGGCGCCTACGCCGCCTTCGCGAACCACGGCACCTACTGCCAGCCGCGCGTCGTACTGGAGATCACCGACCGCTACGGCAACAACCTCGCCGTGCCCGATCCCCGATGCCGCGAGGTGATCTCGCGTAGCGTGGCCGATGCCGTGACCGGCGTGCTCACCAATGTCATCGATGGACCCTTCGAGGGCCGCACCGGCAGCGCGGCCTCGCTCCCGGATCGGCCGGCTGCGGGCAAGACGGGCAGCACCAACGAGAACGCCGCGATCTGGTTCGCTGGCTACACCCCCCAGATGGCGGCAGCCGTCTGGGTCGGCGACCCCCGCGGTGGCTTCGCCTACCCGATGACTGACGTCACCATCAACGGCACGTACTACTCCTACGTCACCGGCGGGATGATTCCCAATCCCATCTGGCGCGAGACGATGATCGCGGCGCACGCCAACCTCATGCCGCAGGCCTTCGAACTGCTCAACGAGTGGGGCGTCGGCCCTGTGCGCGGCGTGGGGCCGTCGCCGGTCTACATCCCCTTCGCGCTGCCACAGCCCGAGGAGTCCAAGGAGCCGAAGCCCGAGGAGAGCAAGAAGCCCAAGCCCACTCCGGGTCCGGGCCCCGAACCGCAACCGAGCCCTCAGCCGACACCGACTCCCGAGCCGACTCCCGAGCCGACCCCTGAGCCCACTCCGGAGCCGAGCCCGGAGCCGACCGCACCCGGTTAACCGAGAGCAGACTTCACGAGCGCGGCGACCTGGCCGCCATCCGCCCGACCGCGGGTCTGCGGGGTGACGACCTTCATCACGGCGCCCATCGCCGCCGGCCCCGTCTTGCCCTCCGCTGCTGCGGCTGCGACGGCGGCCGCGACGATCGGCTTGATCTCGTCCTCGCTGAGCTGCTCGGGGAGGTAGCGCTGCAGCACTCCCAGCTCCGCGCGCTCGCGGTCGGCTCGGTCAGTTGCTCCCGCGCCATCAAAGGACTCTGCCGCCTCGCGACGCTTCTTCGCTTCGCTCGTGAGCACGAGGACGACCTCGTCGTCGCTGAGCTCGCGGGCCTCCTTGCCCGACACCTCGGCGTTGGTGATCGCAGCGAGCGCCATGCGCAGGGTCGCCATGGTGAGCTCGTCCTGGGCACGGATGGCGTCGGTGAGGTCGGACTGCAACTGGTCCTTGAGAGCGCTCATGGACCCATCCTCGCCCAGCCGGGTGTCGAGGTGCGCACCGGTGACACACTTCCCTCGTGCAGACGCGTACGGCGATCCTCGGCGGCGGCGCCCTCCTGGGCGCGGCTGCCCTCGCCTACGCGCGCTGGGAGGCAGCGTCCTATCGCCTGCGCCGCGTAGCTGTCCCGGTACTCGATCCGGGCGCTTCGGACCTGCGCGTCCTCCACCTATCCGATCTCCACATGACCCCATCACGGCACCGCCTGCAGGACTGGGTGGCTTCTCTCGCGGAGTTGCGACCCGACCTCGTCATCGTCACGGGCGACTTCCTCGCGCACCGCGAGGCCATCGACCCGGTGATGAAGGCGCTCGAGCCGTTGCTCCATGTGCCGGGAGCCTTCGTGCTCGGCAGCAACGACTACTACGCGCCACGGCCGATCAACCCCCTCAGCTACCTTGCGGGACCCTCCGACCTGCATCCCGACCGCGGCGAACTCCCCTGGCCCGATCTCGTCGCGCGACTCACGTCCGCGGGCTGGCACCACCTGCCCAATGCGCGCACGACGATCGAGGCGGCCGGGCGGACCATCGAGATCCGCGGGGTGGACGACCCGCACATCGAGCGGGACGACTACGGGCTGGTGGCCGGATCGCCGCGTGAGGACTCGGACATCTCCATCGGAGTGGCACACGCCCCCTACCTTCGCGTCGTAGACGCCATGGCGGCCGACGGCCTCGATCTCATGCTCGCCGGCCACACGCACGGCGGACAGGTGTGCATCCCCGGGATCGGCGCTCTGGTGACCAACTGCGATCTCGACCGACGTCAGGCCAGCGGGCTGTCGCACGTCCAGCGCCCGCTCATGGAGTTCGCGCCGCACGACCGTCCCGACATGTGGCTGCATGTGTCCGCCGGCCTGGGCACCTCGCCCTACGCCCCGATCCGCTTCGCGTGCCCGCCGGAGGCCACGCTCCTCACCCTCACCGCAGGGGGATAGACTCCTCCGGCTCCCTCGGGGTGTGGCGCAGCTTGGTAGCGCGCTTCGTTCGGGACGAAGAGGTCGTGGGTTCAAATCCCGCCACCCCGACATATCGAAGGGCCCAGGGTTATCCCTGGGCCCTTCGGCTGTTCGCGGAGACCCTAGTCGCGGGCGACGAGGAGCTCGGCGATCTGCACCGCGTTGAGTGCGGCGCCCTTGCGCAGGTTGTCGTTGCTCACGAACATCGCCAGGCCGCGACCGGCCGGCGCGCCCTCGTCGGGGCGGATGCGGCCCACGAACGACGGGTCCGCGCCCGCCGCCTGGAGCGGAGTCGGCACGTCGGTCACGACGACGCCCTCTGCCGAGGCAAGGATCTCGGTGGCGCGCTCGGCGCTGAGGGGTCGCTCGAACTCCGCGTTGATCGAAAGGGAGTGGCCGGTGAAGACCGGCACGCGCACGCATGTGCCCGACACGAGCAGGTCGGGGATGCCGAGGATCTTGCGGCTCTCGTTGCGCAGCTTCTTCTCCTCGTCGGTCTCGCCGAGGCCGTCGTCGACGATCGAGCCGGCGATCGGTACGACGTCGAAGGCGATGGTGCGCACGTACTTCTTGGGCTCAGGGAAGCTGATCGAGGAGCCGTCATGCGTGAGCGAAGTGATGTCGGAGTCGATGACGGCCCGGATCTGCGACTCGAGCTCCTCGACGCCCGCGAGACCGCTCCCGGACACGGCCTGGAAGGTGCTCACGACGAGCCGCTGGAGACCCGCCTCGCGATGCAATGGCATGAGGACGGGCATCGCGGCCATCGTCGTGCAGTTGGGGTTGGCGATGATCCCCTTGCGCATCTGGCTGAGCGCATCCGGGTTGACCTCGCTCACGATGAGCGGGACGTCAGGATCCATGCGCCAGGCGGAGGAGTTGTCGATGACGACGGCCCCCGCCTCCGCGAAGCGCGGTGCGTGCTCCTTGGAGGTGCTCCCGCCCGCGGAGAACAGGGCGATGTCGATTCCGGACAGGTCCGCCGTGGCGATGTCCTCGACGACGACCTCGGAGCCCTTCCACGGCAGGGTCGTGCCGGCGGAGCGCGCGGAGGCGATGTAGCGGATGCGCCCCACGGGGAAGTCGCGCTCCTCCAGCAGGCGTCGCATCACACTGCCCACCTGGCCGGTGGCGCCGACGACGGCGACGGTGAGATCGGTGCGGGCCATCAGCGGCCGGTCCCGGCGTAGACGACGGCCTCGCCGTCGGCATCCAGGCCGAAGGCAGTGTGCAGGGCCTGCACGGCCTGCTGCGCCGCATCGGACCGCGTGACGACGGAGATGCGGATCTCCGACGTGGAGATCATCTCGACGTTGACGCCGGCATCGGCGAGCGCTGAGAAGAACGTCTCCGAGACACCGGGGTGCGAGCGCATGCCTGCTCCGACGAGGGAGATCTTCGCGATGCCCTCGTCGGTGAGGAGGTCGGCGAATCCGATGCGCTCCTTGACGGCCGCAAGCGCATCGGTCGCCTTGCCCACCGAGCCCTGGGGACAGGTGAAGGTGACGTCGGTCAGGCCCGTCGACGCGGCGGAGACGTTCTGCACGATCATGTCGATGTTGATGCCCGCGTCCGCCAGGGCGCTGAAGATCGCCGCAGCCTCGCCGGGCCGGTCGGGCACGCCGACGACGGTGACCTTGGCGTCGTTGAGGTCGGCGGCGGTCCCGGAGATGATCGGTTGCTCCATGGTGTCTCCCGCGGCGATTCGGGCCGCGATCGCGGCCTCGGACAGGACAAGGGTGCCTTCACGGTCGGAGAAGGACGACCGCACGTGGATGGGCAGGTCGAAGCGGCGTGCGTACTCGACACAGCGCAGGTGGAGGACCTTGGCACCTGCCGCGGCCAGCTCCAGCATCTCCTCGTAGGTGACGACCTCGAGTTGGCGCGCCTTGGGCACGACACGGGGGTCAGCGCTGAAGACGCCGTCGACGTCGGTGTAGATCTCGCACACGTCGGCACCGAGCGCCGCAGCGAGTGCGACGGCGGTCGTATCCGAGCCGCCGCGCCCCAGGGTGGTGATGTCCTTGGTGTCCTGCGCCACGCCCTGGAATCCGGCGACGATCGGGATCGCGCCCGCGGCGAGCGCCTCCTGGATGCGCCCGGGGGTCACGTCGATGATGCGAGCAGCGCCATGAGAGGAGTCGGTGATGAGTCCTGCCTGGGACCCGGTGTAGGAGCGAGCCTCCTCGCCGAGGTCATTGATGGCCATGGCCACCAGCGCCATGGAGATGCGCTCGCCCGCGGTGAGGAGCATGTCGAGCTCCCGGCCGGGCGGCTTGGGAGAGACCTGCTCGGCGAGGTCGAGGAGTTCGTCGGTGGTGTCGCCCATGGCGGATACGACGACAGCCACGCCGTGACCCGCGCGGTGGGTGGCGACGATGCGTGCGGCGACGCGGCGGATGCTCTCAGCGTTGGCGACGCTCGAGCCGCCGTACTTCTGCACGACGAGGCCCACATCGGCTCCTGGCCAGCGCGCCGGCCGCCCCCGATGGGGCGATCACCTACGGCGGAGCCGCCAGTCTAACGGCCCGCGACTCCCACGCGCCCCCACCCCACGGCGTCGAGTGCTGGGTTGTGACGCTCGACACGCTGTGAAGACGCGCCACAACCCAGCACTCGACGAACTCGCTAGATGAAGAGGAGCTGGCCGCCCTCGCTCTTCTCCATGAAGTCGGTGGCGTTGATGACGGCCTCGACGCCGTCGTACAGATCGTCCTCGGTCAGTTTCATCATGTCGTAGGACATCCGGCAGGCCCACAGGTGACCGCCTGCGGCGACGATCTGCTCGAGCATGTCCGGGACCTCAGGCACGCCGAGGTCGGCGATCTGCTTCTTCATCATCTTGGTCGACATGCTCACCATGCCGGGGAAGGGCGTGAGGAACTGCGGCATGCGACTGTCCCCGATCGGCAGGTGCATCGCCGTATTGCCCACCGGCGTGAACTGCAGATCGTTCATGCGCGACTTGGTCACCATGTCCAAGCCCCAGAACGTGAAGAACAGGTGCGTCTCGATGCCCTCGCCGAGTGCGGCGTTGGCGAGGATGAGCCCCGGGTACGCCATGTCGAGATTGCCCTTGGAGCAGATGATGACGAGCTTGCGGTCCACCTCGTCCTCGTCGCCGAAGTTGGGGACGATCGCGGGTGCGGTATCGGTCATGGTCATGTCAGGCTCCTGTCGGTTGTCTCAGACGCAGCCGTGCGGCTTGGGCAGGCCGGCGATGTACGCCATCTTCTTGGCGGGCTTCTTGGGGAAGAGGACGAACTGCTTCTTCACCGGGAAGCCACCGACGGTGTCGACGCGGCGCGTGGTCGCGGTCTCGCCCTGGGTCTTGAAGTCATCGCGCAGGAAGCGAATGACGGCCCAGTGCTCGTCAGTCATCTCGACACCGATGTTCTGCGCAAGCTCGGCGGCGAGGGTCTCATCCCACTCGTCGTACTCGGTGAGGAATCCCTCGTCGTTGACATGGACTTCGCGGCCGGCAATGGTCGTGGTGGTCATGGCAGTTACTCCTTCGGGGAGGTGGGGGTAGGAGCCTGGCTCCCCAGGGAGCGCAGGACGATGAGGGCGCGGGCGAGGCCGCGGCGGACCTCGGGATCGCGCATCTGACGGAGGAGCGCGAGGGTCGAGGGTGGCGGGCCCGGCTGCTCGTCCTCGGCCGCTTGGACCTCGATGGCCGTCCGGCTGAGGAGGTTCATGACCTCGGGCTGGGTCATCTCCTTGACGGTGTTGAGGATGAGGACGACGTTGTCGCCCAGCGCCTTGATGTCGTCCTCGTCGAAGGACGTCACGACACGGTCGGCGATCTCGAGGCCGCCCTGGGCGAAGGTGAAGTAGCCCTTCTCCTCGAGTTCTGTCGCCTTGGCCGTGACCATCTGCATCACCGGGCCGGCGAGTTCGGTGAGGCCCAGGAGCATCTCGCGCATCTCGCGCTGGCGCTCGAGCTCCTCGGAGATCTCGGTCATCTGGAGCGACATCCGGTCGAGCCGCTCGATGAGGGCGTAGTCCATGTCGGCGACGGTCATCACACACGCTCCAGTGCATCGGTCTGCTTGCCCGCCATCGACATGAGGGCGGGGAGGGGGAGCTCCTTGCCGGGCAGCAGGAGGTTCCAGTACATCCAGCGGAAGGCGAGCTTCCCGAGGTGATTGAGCTCGGTCTCCTTGAGGAGGCTGAACGGCCCGATGCCCGGGATCGGGTACTTGCCCGGCAGCGGCTCCGTGTCGTAGTTGAAGTCGATGAGCATGCCCTTGCCGTGACCCGACTCGATGAAACAGTTGGCGTGGCCGTCGAATGCGGCAGTCATCGGCTTGCCGTTCACGTGGTTGACGAAGTTTTGGGGGAAGAGGTCGACGGAGAAGTGCGCCACGGAACCGGCCTTGGATGCCGGGATATTGGAGGCATCGCCGATAGCGAAGATGTTGTCGTACTTCGTGCTCAGCAGGGTGTGCTTGTCCACCGACACGTAGTTGAGGTCATCGCCGAGGCCGGAGCGGCCGATGAAGTCCGCACCCATGTTGAGCGGGATGGTGACGAGGAGATCGAAGGGCACCTCGCGCTCATCCATCGACACGATCTTCTTCGCCTCACCATCGACCTGGTCGATCATGAAGTCCGGCTCGATGGTGATCTTGCGGTCCTCGAGCATGTGACCGAGTAGCTGGGATGCCACCGGCTTGGTGAACGCGCCCTCCAGAGGCGTCACGTAGACGATCTCGACCTGGTCGCGCATGCCCTTCTCGGCGAAGTACGCATCCGCGAGGAAGGTGAACTCCAGTGGGGCCACCGGGCACTTGATGGGCATCTCGGTGATGTGAACGACGAGGCGACCGCCCTCCCAGGTCTCCAACGTCTCGCGGAGCGCCATGGCGCCCTCGAAGGTGTAGAACTCGTGGACGCTCTTGCGCCAGACCTCGGGATCATCCATGCCGGGCGTCTGGTCCGGCCGCGGCGACGTGCCGGTGGCGATGACGAGGTAGTCGTACGGCAGGGACTCACCGCCCACCAGGTAGACGACATTGGCGTCGGCATCGACACGATCGACCTCAGCGCGGACGCGCGTCACGCCGTCCGGGATGAAGCGATCGGTCGGCTCGATGGTTTCCTCCGCCGTGTAGGCGCCGAAGGGAAGGAAGAGATAGCCGGGCTGGTAGTGGTGCACGTCGCTGGGCTCGATGACGGTGATCTGCCACTCCGACGGAGGCAGCATCGGCCGCAGCTTGTTGATGGCCATGGTGCCCGCGGTGCCGGCACCGAGGACGAGGAGCCGCTTCATGGTGTTCTCCTTTCGACCACCGCGGCAGCGATACGCGGCAGGGAATCGAGGACGAGGCTCCGCTGAGCCTTCGTCAGGACGTGGACGTCGGGCGCGGGCTCGTCGAGGGGTGCGATGCCCCCGGCGATGACGAGGCCGACCAAGCGGTCGCCCACGCGGATGAAAGCGGCCGCGCACTCGAAGTCGAGCGCACCCCGGCGGAAGCGCGGCACGAAGTCACTGCGGCTCGCGAGGTCGCGCCACTCCTGGACACAGGCTTCGGCGGCCTCGGTCGACGCCTGGCGGTAGCGCTCACATGGGTTGTGCACCTGGGTCATCGCCCGGCCTTCGAGGTCGGTGATGACGACCATGGTGCCGAGCAGGTCCGCGGCCACGGCCGCGACGGCCTCGGCGGTGCCCGGGTCAAGAGGCGAGTCCGAGCCCATCACCGGAATCGAGTCCACGGGGAAGCGCCACTGACGACCGACCTTGATCGCGTGGAGGCGTCCGTCGCCCGCCATGCGATAGACGGTGGAGACATCGATCCCGAGGCGGCGGCCCACCTCTTCAGCGCTGAGTAGACCACCGGGCAGGCTGCTCGCCCGCTCCTGCGTCTCCTGCACTGCCTGCATGACTTCAGGCTATGCAGGCTTCCTGCAGGTATCGCCCGGCAAATGTCCCGTCCTGCACGCTCAATGACCTAGCCCTGACGGGACTTTGGTCCCCTAGCCGTCGACGCGGCGGCGGCCGGCGAAGGCGCGGCCGAGGGTCACCTCATCGGCGTACTCCAGGTCGCCGCCAACGGGCAGCCCGCTGGCCAGGCGCGTCACCTCGAGGCCGAGGGGCGCGAGCATGCGCGCGAGATAGGTCGCCGTCGCCTCGCCCTCGAGATTGGGATCGGTGGCGATGATCACCTCGGTGATCTGGCCGTCGGCGAGGCGCTGCATGAGCTCGCGGATGCGCAGGTCGTCGGGGCCGACGCCGTCGATGGGGCTGATCGCGCCGCCGAGCACGTGATACCGGCCGCGATACTCCGCGGTGCGCTCGATCGCGATGACGTCGCGCGACTCCTCCACGACGCACAGGGAGTGCGGGTCCCGGCGCGGGTCGCGGCAGATGCGGCACTGCTCCTCCTCGGTCACGTGACCGCACGTGGAGCAGAAGCGGGCGCGCTCCTTGACGCTGACGAGCACCTCGGCGAGGCGGCGTACGTCAGCCGGCTCCGCCTGGAGGATGTGGAAGGCCAGGCGCTGGGCGCTCTTGGGGCCGATGCCAGGGAGGCGACCGAGCTCGTCGATGAGGTCGGCCATGATGCCGTCGTACATCTCAGCCCTGCTCGATCTCGCCGATGACCGTCGCGCCGAGCTCGCGCATGGCGAGGGCCTCGCCGCTCACGTCGTCGTCGCTGTCGGAATCCTCCAGGCTCGGCTCATCCGAGGGAGCAGCCTCGGCCGACGCGGGAGCCGGGGAGGAACCGGTGGCGACGACATCGACCTGCACGTCGGCGTGCATCACGTCGATGATCACCTGCCGCAGCCGCTCGGCGTGGCCGCTCGCGCGCGCATTGCGCACCTTGCTCTCCTCAGGCACGCCAACGGCGAGCACTCCAGCGTCGAGCGAGAGCGGGCGCGAGTCGCTGAAGACCATCCACGCGACGCGCGACATCGACTTCAGGCCCTCGAGGATCGCCGGCCACATCGTCGTGACGTCGGCGAGTGACACGGTGGATCCCGATGTCGTGGCCGGGGCCGCCGCCGTCTCGGAAGACGCCTCGGCCTGCGGCGTCGACTCCCCTGCCGCGCTGGGCAGCACCTGGGACATCCGCGGAGGCGGCGGCGGGGACGCAGCCGCGGCACGCGCAGGCTTCTCCGACCGGGATGCCGCGGGCTTGGACGCGGATGTCGGCTCGGACTCCGGCTCCGTCGCAGGTTCTGGCTCTGGTGCGGAAGCGCGGGGTGCAGCTGCGCGGGGTGCAGGAGCAGCCGGAGTCGCACCGCGCTCCAGCCGATCCACGCGCACGGCAAGTCCTGCCGCCGAGCTGTCGCTGGACGGCAGCAGCAGGCGCGCGGCCAGCAGTTCCAGGTGCAGTCGCGGTGCGGTGGCACCTCGCAGCTGCGTGAGACCGTCGCTCACGAGGTCCGCTGCGCGCGAGAGCTCGGGGAGCGTGAGCCCGGCGACCTGCCTGCGCATGACCTCGATCTCGGAGTCGGGCGCATCGAGGATGGCCAGTGCCTCATCGCCGGGGATAGCCGACAGGACGATGAGATCGCGCAGACGCTGCAGCAGGTCCGTGGCGAAGCGCCGTGGATCATGACCCGCGTCGATGACCCGGTCGATGACGGCGAAGAGTCGCGCGCCCTCGCCCGAGGCGATGGCATCCACCGTGTCGTCGAGCAGGGCCGCGTCGGTCACGCCAAGCTGGGCCGAGACCTCGTCATGGGTGAGGCCCTCCGGGCCGGAGCCGGCGATGAGCTGACCCAGGATCGACAGGGCATCGCGCACGCTGCCCGCGGCACTGCGGGCGACCAGCGCCAGGGCGGCAGGATCGGCGGGCACGCCTTCGGCCTCGCAGACCGTCGCGAGGTGCTGCTGGAGCACGCGCGTGGGCACGAGGCGGAAGGCGTAATTGAAGGTGCGCGAGCGGATAGTGGGAATGACCTTGTCCGCCTCGGTCGTGGCGAAGATGAAGCGCACGTGGTCGGGTGGCTCCTCGACGAGCTTGAGCAGCGCGTTGAAGCCCGCGTTGGTGACCATGTGGGCCTCGTCGACGATGTAGACCTTGTAGCGGGACGAGACGGGGGCGAACATCGCGCGCTCGCGCAGCTCCCGAGTGTCGTCGACGCCGCCATGGCTCGCGGCGTCCAGCTCGATGACGTCGATCGACCCCGGGCCGTTGGGCGCCAGGTCGACACAGCTCTGGCACTCCCCGCAGGGCTCGGGCGTGGGGCCCTGGGCGCAGTTGAGCGAGCGGGCCAGGATGCGAGCGGTCGAGGTCTTGCCGCAGCCGCGCGGGCCAGACAGCAGGTAGGCGTGGTGCACGCGGTCGCTCGCCAGGGCACGGGAGAGGGGCTCGGTGACGTGCTCCTGGCCCACCACGTCGGCCAGGCGCCCCGGCCGATAGGTGCGGTAGAGGGCCGTGGACACCTGGTCACCCTAGCCCCGCGGCCGGACACAAGGGACCCCCCGCACACCCGACAGAGCCCGCCTGCCCTTGCTGCCTTCCGGCCCTGGGGGATTCAGCGGGGTGACGCCGCGCGGGGGGTCGTGAGCGAGTGTACGCCGGACCGTCCGGGGGCCGGATGCGCGAAGCCCGGGCGGTAACCGCCCGGGCTTCGCGGAGCGCGGAGGATAGGGGATTTGAACCCCTGAGGGATTGCTCCCAACACGCTTTCCAAGCGTGCGCCCTAGGCCACTAGGCGAATCCTCCGCCGACGAGGGTACCCAAGCCGCTCGGACGCCTGAATCCGGATGATGCCGGGCACCCCAAACCCCAAGATCACGGTTAGGTCATGCACCGCGTCGCGCCACGACTCTGGGCGACGTGCAACCTAGACTGATGAGACCGTGCGGGACCCGTCGATGCGTCCCGCGGTGATGACTTCAGGAGGAAGGGCTCGATGAGCGTTCCCAGCGGCGGCCCCCGACCGAGCGCACGTCATCGGCGCAAGCAGAGTCCCGTGGTCGCCGTCATCCTCGTCGTCATCGGCATGGTGATCCTCTTCGGCGCGGGCTATGGCCTCTCACGCATCATCCAGGGCTCCGGCTCCTCCGATGCCGGCAGCACGAGCGCACCCACCGACGGCTCTGCCTCCAGCGCCTCGCCCGAGCCGCAGCCCTGCGTCACCGTGACGGTGACCCCGGGGGCCGGGCTGCCGAGCCCCGCTCAGGTCACCACCAACGTCTACAACGCCACCGACCGCGCGGGCCTCGCGGCCTCGACCGCGGAGGAGTTGCAGATCCGCGGCTTCCTCATCGGCGTCATCGACAACGACCCACTCGCCAAGACGATCACATCGGTGGCCGAGATCCGTCACGGCCCGTCGGGCGAGCAGGCCGCGCGTCTCATGTCGTTCTACATCCCCGGCGCCGAACTCGTCGACGACGGGCGCAAGGACGCGACGATCGACACGGTGCTCGGTGCGGCGTACACCTCCGTCGCACCCCAGTCGGAGGTCGACACCGCACTCGCCGCACCCTCGCCGTCACCCAGCGGACCGGGCTGCTCCCCGACGGCAGTGCCTACGAGCGAGTCCACGGCTCCCGCGGCCGAGAGCCCCAGCCCCGCAGCCTCCTAGAGCGGCACGAGCCGCCCGAGGTCGACCACGCGCTCGACGGGCAGGCCGTAGTAGCGCTGGGCGTCTGTCGCATTGCGCTGCAGAACGGCGAAGATCTCAGTCGCCAGCCACCGTCCCGGCCGCGACCGCGTGACCTCGATGTGCGCCGAGTAGAAGGCGTAGCGACACCTCGCGGGGTCGAGCTCGGGAAACGTCACGGCGAGTTCAGCCACTGCACGAGCCGGATCGGCTCGCTCCATGAATCCGGTGAGCAGCGTGGCGTCGACGATGCCCTCCTCGACTACCGACGCCGTGAGGTGCTCGGGTGGCGCAACGCGCGGAATGTCAGCCGTGACCATCCTGAGGATCAGGATGCGCGCGGAAACGACGTGCAGCAGTCGCGCCTCCTGAGTCAACGCGAATGGCAAGCCCTCTTCCGCGGTCACGAAGACGGTCACGTCATCCGTCCGCACCACGCCTGGCTCGGTGACGACCGCGTGCAGGTCCGACATCGGAACGCTGAGATCGGCGAGTTCCCGCGCCAGCCGCTGCGATCCCCATCGCCAGATGGCGAGGATGGCGAAGATGATGCCGGCGGCAACGAGGGGGAACCAGCCTCCGTGATCGAGCTTGGTGAGGTTGGCCAGGAAGAAGGATCCGTCGATGCACAGGAAGATGGCGAAGCCAGGGATGATCATCCACATCGGCAGGTTCCAGCGGCGGCGCGCCACCACCGTGATGAGGCACGTGGTGATGACGAAGGTCCCTGTCACCGCTATGCCGTACGCCGACGCCAGGTTGGACGAGTCCTGGAAGCCGATGACGAGACCCACGACGGCGATCATGAGCGCCCAGTTGACGAACGGGACATAGACCTGCCCACGCTCCTTCGAGGACGTGTGCATGACCGTCATCCGGGGGAGATAGCCCAGCCGGATCGCCTGCTGCGTCATGGAGAACGCACCCGAGATCACCGCTTGCGAGGCGATAAGGGTCGCCACCGTGGCGAGCAGCACCATCGGCAGTTGAAGCACCGAGGGCACCAGGAGGTAGAAGGGACTGTCGACAGCCTGCGGGTCGCGCAGCACCAGGGCGCCCTGGCCGAGGTAGTTGAGGTAGAGGGCGGGGGCGGCGACGACGAACCAGGCCAGCCGGACCGGACGTCGGCCGAACTGCCCCATGTCCGCGTAGAGCGCTTCCGCGCCGGTGACGCACAGCACCACCGACCCGAGGGCGAGGAAGGCCGTCGGGGGGTCGTTCACGATGAAGCTCACGGCGTACGTCGGGGAGATGGAGGCGAGAACGCTCGGCGACTGGACCACACTGGCAAGACCGAGCGCACCGATAGTCACGAACCACACGACCATGATGGGTCCGAAGACGGCGCCGACGCGGTGCGTGCCGAAGCGCTGGATGAGGAACAGGCCCACCAGGAGGACCAGCGCGATGGGGACGACGAAGGAAGCCAGCTCGGGCGCGGCGACTTCGAGGCCCTCGACCGCGGAGAGCACGGACACCGCTGGCGTGATGATGCCGTCGCCGTAGAACAGCGCCGCACCCAGGACGCCGAAGAACATGATGATGGCCGCCGAGCGAGCACGGCGCACCGCTGATGTCGCCAGCGAGGCAAGGGCCATGATCCCGCCTTCGCCGTCATTGTCGGCCCGCATGACGATGAGGACGTACTTGACGGACACGATGAGCGTGAGGGTCCAGAACACGAGTGAGAGAGCCCCCAGGACCCTCTCCGCCGACACGGCGATGTCGTGAGCGCCGAGGAAGATCTCCCCGAAGGCGTAGAGCGGGCTGGTGCCGATGTCTCCGAAGACGATGCCGAGAGCACCCAGCGCAAGTAGTCCGCTACCCGACGCCCGCCTGTCCACACCGGGACCCTAGGTGGCGGACGGGCCCGCCGGGACAACTTCACCGAAGGGTCACCGCTGCACCCCCCCGTCGCTAGTCTCCCCACCGAGAGGGGGCGTCATGGTGGCGGCGAGTCGGATTCCGCGCTCGGCGTGGGTCGTCGCCCTGAGCGCGGCCACCCTCGGGGTCATCTACGGCTACGACGGGTCGAATGTCGCCGGTGCGCAGCTCTACTTCCAGGACTACTTCGGTCTCCAGGACGATGACGGGGCAGTAGAGACCATCGTCACGGCCACGGTGTACGGCGAGCTCATTGGCGCACTGGCGGGCGGCTTCATCATCAACCGCTTCGGTCGCAAGCCGAGCATCGTCGCGGTGGCCTTCGGCTACGTCGTCTTCTGCCTGGCCAGCGCCTTCGCCGTCTCGCCCCAGATGCTCGGCATCTCGCGATTCCTCCTTGGGCTGACCATCGGCGTCTCGCTCATCGCGGTGCCGATCTTCGTGGCCGAGTCGGTGCCCGCGCGGATCCGCGGCGCGACGCTCGTCGCCTATCAGGTCGCTGCGGTGGTCGGCATCATCTTCGGCTACCTCGGAGCGCTCGCGCTCAGTGGACTCGGCGAGGCAATCAACTGGCGCATCATGCTCGGACTCGCCTCGTTGCCGGCGCTGCTCCTGCTTCCCGCGCTGCTGCGCCTGCCGGAGACGGCGCGCTACCTCGTGATCAAGGGCCGCACCGCCGAGGCGCGGGCCTCGCTCGAGCGCACCGACCCCGAGGCCGATGTCGACGCCGAGCTCGCGGACATCCAGGCCGCCATCAGCGGGGAGCGCGGCGGGCGGATCCGGGAGATGCTGCGCAAGCCCTACCTTCGGGCGACGGTCTTCGTGGTCGGCCTCGGCTTCTTCATCCAGATCACCGGCATCAACGCCACGGTCGCCTACGGACCGCGCATCTTCCAGGCGATGGGAGTGGACACCAACACCGAGTCGATTCTCATGTCGACGCTGGTGCAGTGCATCGCCCTTATCGCCGTCCTCGCCTCCATGAGCGTGGTCGACCGATGGGGTCGCCGTCCGATCCTGCTCACCGGCATCTCCATCATGATCGTGTCGCAGCTCGCAATGGTCGTGACGTTCGCGACCCAGACCGGCAACACCTTCTCCACGGCCCAGGTCGTGCTCGGATTCCTCGGCCTGGCGGGGATCAACATCGGCTTCGTCTTCGGCTTCGGCGCTCTCGTGTGGGTCTATTCCAGCGAGAGCTTCCCGGCGAGACTGCGTGGCTACGGCTCGAGCGCCATGCTCGGATCGGACCTGCTGGCCAACATCATCATCGTCCAGTTCTTCCTCACCGTGCTCAACACGATCGGCGGGGCCTGGTCCTTCGGGGTCTTCGCTATCCTCGCCGTGCTCGCCTGGGTCTTCGTCTGGCGCCTCGCGCCCGAGACGAAGGGCCGAGAGCTCGAAGAGATCCAGGGCTACTGGGAGAACGGCGGGCGCTGGCCCGCACCCGAGGAGAAGGGAACGCGCTGATGCTGCGTGCGGGGGTGGACCTCGGGGGCACCAAGATCCAGACGGTCATCGTCGATGGGGAGGGCAACGTCCTCGGCCAGTGCCGACTGCCCACGCCCCAGGACCGCGGTCCTGCCGGAGTCCTCGAGGCGATGGTCGACTCGGTCCGCCAGGCGCTGGCCGATGCGGGCGCCGACCCCGCGCAGTTGCTCGGAGTCGGTGTCGGCTCGCCCGGCCAGATCGATCACGATGCCGGCACCGTGAGCCATGCGGGCAACCTCCCCGACTGGCTGGGCACCATCGAGGTGGCCGCGCCGCTGCGCGCCGCACTCGGCGTGCCCATCGAGCTCGCCAATGACGTGCAGGTCGGCGTCATGGCGGAGTCACGCCTCGGCGCGGGGCGCCCGTACACCTCCATGCTCGGCATCTTCTGCGGCACGGGGGTCGGTGGCGGCATCGTGATCCACGACGAACTCTGGCTCGGTCGTGGCGCGGCCGGCGAGGTGGGCCACATGGTGGTCGAGCCCGATGGCGCACCGTGCCCCTGCGGGCGCAAGGGCTGTCTTGAGGCGTACGCCGGTCGCGCGGCAATGGAGATCGAGGCACGCCGGCGCATCGACCATGGCAAGCACAGCGACCTCATCAAGATCATGGAGAAGAAGGGGCGCACCCGGATGTCGAGTGGCGTCTGGGCCAAGGCACTCGAGAAGAACGACCATCTCGCGGCGCACCTCGTCGACCGCGCCGTGTGGGCCCTGGGCCTGGCGGCCGCGAGCGCCGTCAACCTGCTCGACGTGGAAGCCGTGGTCATCGGCGGCGGCCTCGGCACGCGCCTGGGACCGCCCTTCGCCGATCGCATCCGCGAGGCGATGCTGCCTCACCTCATCCTCCCGGAGAAGGCACCGCAGGTGCTCAGCGCCGCGCTCGGTGACCTCGGCGGTGCGATGGGCGCAGCATTGCGCGTCGAGCACACCGTGCCGCCCGCCGGTGACCTCGGCGCCGTCGCGGACCCCGATGCCTGAGCAGCTCCCCGGCCAGACGATGGCGGCCGAGATCGCGGAGCAGCCCGCGACCCTGGCCCGACTCCTCGATGACGGTCGTGCGCCCATCGCGCACGTCGCGCAGGCTGTGGCCGCGCGCGCTCCGCGCTTCGTGCTCCTCGCCGCGCGCGGGACGTCCGATCACGCAGCGCTCTACCTGAAGTACCTCATCGAGGTGAAGCTGGGTCTGCCCGTCGGACTCGTGTCCCCGTCGACCCTGACTGTCTACGGCGCGCAGCCGGAGTACGCCGACGTGCTGTGGATCGCGCTCAGCCAGTCCGGTGGCTCGCCCGACCTCGTTGAGTCGACGACGCGAGCGCGTGCCGCCGGGGCCTGGACCGTCGCCATCACCAATGCCGCCGAGTCGCCACTCGCCCAGGCGACTGACGCGCACATCGATGTGCTGGCGGGGCCGGAGCGGGCGGTCGCCGCCACGAAGAGCTACACGAGCGAGCTGCTCGCGTCGTGGCTTCTGGTGGAGTCGTGGGCAGGAGGCGACACGTCACGCGCGGAGGTGCTCCCGGGACTGGCGCGCGAGGTGCTCGACGGTGGCTACGGACTCGAGGTCGCACCGCGCTACCGATTCGTCGAGCGCCTGGTGACGACCGGGCGCGGATATGCCTACCCCACGGCACGCGAGGCGGCGCTCAAGCTCATGGAGACGTCGTACCTCTCCGCGCATGCCTTCTCCAGCGCAGATCTCATGCATGGACCGCTCGCGATGATCGATGCCGATCGGCCTGTGATCGCCGTGGTCCCCTTCGGGGCAGGTGGTGCCGCGATGCAGCCGGTGCTTGATCGACTGGCGGAGAGTGGCGCCGATGTGCTCGTCGAGGGCGATGTCGTGAGGGCGCCGCACGCTGCCGCACGCATCCCGCTGCCCGAGACAGGCGAGGACATTGCGCCGATCCTGCAGATCATGCCGCTGCAGCAGCTCGCCTACGCCATGGCGATCGCACGGGGGCACGACCCCGATGCTCCCCGCGGGCTCCGCAAGGTCACCGAGACCCTCTAGGCGCAGTTCCGCCCTCGGCGAGTGTGCACTTGCGTGCGCAATTCCGGTCGGATTGGCGCACGCAAGTGCACACTCGCGCAGATGTGAGTCGCCTGCGACGACGAGTCATCCCCTGCTCCGTGAGCGCAGGGCGCGGTCAACCTTGGCAACAAGCTCGGTGGGTCGGTGAATGTCGGCCGGGACAACGGTGACGATGAGCCAGCCTTCCAAGCCCAGGAGGCCCCGACGCCGGGCGTCTCGCTCCTGGCCCTGCAGCGTCAGGTGGTGATACCCGTCGTACTCGATAACGATCCGCTGGTCCTCGTAGACGAGGTCGCCGCGGGCGATGAACCGTCCCGACGCGTTATAGATCTCGACCTGAGGTGTAGGAGCGGGGAGTCCTGCTTCGATGATGATTGCCCGCGTGAGGGATTCGCGGGGCGACTCCGATCGTGGGTCGAGTAGGTCTACGGCCCTCCTCGCCGCTCGTACGCCGCGTTGGCCCTGACTGCGACCGATCACCTCAGCGATATCCGTGCGGGTACAGAGCCTGCGCCGGAGGAAGTCGTCTCCGACTGCCACTAGGCGCGGCACGCTCAGACGCTCGGCTACGTCTACGAACGTGCGCTCGGGCGACGTCACCGGGAGACCTCGCACCTCGACGACCTCCTTCTCGATGAGGTCACGGCGTCGAGCACGGACGCCTGATCGCCGGATCGGATGCGCGTCCGGGAGAGTCACGATCTCGAGGAGCTCCCCCCTGTTCTCCACGCCTTTCCAGATGCCTACGGAGGTGTCCCCGGCAAAGGCGATCATCTCCGGCAATGCCACGAGCAGCGCCTCACACCTGGCCTCGAGGTCACGACGATCATCAGGCAGTCGAACACCACGAGTCGGGATCCAGAACCCGCTTCGGTAGTCCCAGCGAGTGGTGTTCGTGACCAGATGGGCGCAAGTGGACATCCCGGCACGGTGACAGGAGCGGAGGGCGAGAGCCATCCATCCCCGCGGCCGGTGGATAACGCGCGGACCTGGGCCTGGGGACGCCAAGCACAGTCGGGTCACAACCCCCCACCGCTGATCGAGTGTGCGGTTGCGTGCACGATTTCGGCCACATCCACGCACGGAAGTGCACACTCGGCGAGAGGGGCTACACCCACTCGCCGCCGCGCAGCACGCGCATCACCTGCAGGTCCTCGTCGAGTGCGACCACATCGGCGCGCTGGCCCACGGCCAGCAGGCCGCGACCACCAAGCCCCATCGCACGCGCCGGGGCAAGCGATGCCGCCCGGCTCGCCTGCGGGAGGGAGCGGTCGGCCAGGCGCACCGCCCGTCGCACGGCGGAGTCCATGAGCAGGGTGCTGCCCG
>JAPOKX010000199.1 GCA_029977425.1 Actinomycetota bacterium | reverse complement strand
GGGTGCCGGGCGAGGAGATCCCGGCGTACTCGTCGCTCTTCGAGGCCGTGATGGCCTTCGATCGCGGGATGCTCGGCCTCCAGGAGCCCGTGCGCCTGCGTCTCACCGACGTGGTGCCGCCGGAGGGCTGGACGGCGCCGGAGGGCTGGAACCCGGGCGACCCCTTCGTCCTCCAGACGACGCTGGGTCGAGCCATCTTCAACGAGGCGCTCCCGGCTGACTTCCCGTACGTCGACTACCAGGTCGACAAGAAGGCGCTCGGCGCGCTGGTCAATCAGCTCGCCGATCGCTACCCCAAGGTCGACGTGGCTGCGACGCTGGATGCGCTCAAGGAGCTCGGCTTCCACTGGGCCACGCGCGCAGGCGTGACGATCTCCATCGACGACGTCGTGACTCCTCCGCAGAAGGCGGAGTTGCTGGCGGCGGCGGAGGAGCGCGCGGCGAAGGTCCAGGCGCAGTACGAGCGCGGTCTCATCACCGACTCGGAGCGCCGCCAGGAGCTCATCGAGATCTGGACGCGTGCCACTGACGAGGTGGCCCGGGCCATGCAGGATCACTTCCCGCGCCAGAACCCCGTCTTCATGATGGTCGACTCGGGAGCGCGCGGAAACTTCATGCAGGTGCGTCAGATCGCCGGCATGCGCGGCCTCGTGGCCAATCCGAAGGGCGAGATCATCCCTCGCCCGATCAAGTCCAACTTCCGCGAGGGCCTGTCCGTGCTGGAGTACTTCATCTCCACGCACGGCGCCCGCAAGGGTCTTGCTGACACGGCTCTGCGCACGGCGGACTCCGGCTACCTCACGCGCCGTCTCGTGGATGTGTCCCAGGACGTCATCGTCCGCGAGGTCGACTGCGGGACCGATCGTGGCTTCGTCGTCACCATCGCCGAGCCTGGCGACGGTGGCATGCGGCTGGTCGACAACCTCGACACCTCGGTGGCGTCACGCGCCCTCGCGCGCGACGTGGAAGCCGACGGCGTCGTCGTGGCGCCCGCGGGCACGATCCTCGACATGCCCACTCTCGCGCGCATCGCGGAGGCGGGCGTGGGCGAGATCCGCGTGCGCTCCGTGCTCACGTGCGAGAGCAAGGTCGGCACGTGCGCCATGTGCTACGGCGACTCGCTCGCGACGGGCAAGCTCGTCGACGTGGGCGAGGCCATCGGCATCATCGCTGCGCAGTCGATCGGCGAGCCCGGCACCCAGCTCACCATGCGCACCTTCCACACCGGTGGTGTTGCGGGCGAGGACATCACGCACGGCCTCCCGCGCGTCGTCGAGCTCTTCGAGGCCCGCACCCCCAAGGGTGTCGCCCCGATCAGCGAGGTCGCCGGTCGCGTGCGGGTCGAGGAGACCGACAAGGCCCGCAAGCTCGTGGTCGTGCCCGATGACGGCTCCGAGGAGATCGCCTACACCGTGCCGCGCCGCGTGCGCCTGCTCGTCGAGGACGGCGGCCATGTCGCCGTCGGCGAGCAGCTCACCGTGGGTGCCATCGACCCGAAGCAGGTTCTGCGCATCCTCGGCCAGCGCCAGGTGCAGCTGCACTTGGTCGACCAGGTGCAGGACGTCTACCGCTCTCAGGGCGTGTCGATCCACGACAAGCACATCGAGACGATCGTGCGCCAGATGCTCAAGCGCGTGACGATCATCGACTCGGGCGACTCGGGCTTCCTCACGGGCGAGCTCGTCGAGCGCGGCCTCTTCGAGGCGGGCAATCGGGCCGTCGTGGCCGAGGGCGGCACCCCCGCCGCCGGTCGCCCCGAGCTGATGGGCATCACCAAGGCCTCGCTCGCCACGGAATCCTGGTTGTCCGCAGCGTCCTTCCAGGAGACGACCCGCGTCCTCACCGACGCGGCG
>JAPOKX010000198.1 GCA_029977425.1 Actinomycetota bacterium | reverse complement strand
GTCGCCGACGTCGAGGTCATCGACATCGCTGACATCAACGAGGCCTGGCAGCGCATCAAGGACTCCGATGTGCGCTACCGCTTCGTCATCGACATCGCGGGTTCGCTGCGCGACTGATCAGGTCGTCAGAGGTCCTGCTCGAGCAAGGCTTCGGCCACAGCCAGCGGCGCGCCGTGCACGAGGTCATGCGACTCGATCATCCAGAGCTCCGCAATGACGCAGCCCACGAGCCCCCAGGACCGCAGTCGAGTGACGTCGTAGCCGGTGACCTCGGCGTAGATGGCGGCGCGACGGCGCGATCGCGCCGCTAGCTCGCGGCCGTCCATGCCTCGTGCGTCCCCTGACTCGACGAGGCCACGCGGATTGGCGAGGAGGGCTGCTGCCTCGAAGGCGGGGTCGCCGACCCACCCGTGGGGATCGATGGCGAGCCAGTCGTCGCCGGAGCGGAGCACGTTGTGGTGCTGCAGGTCACCGTGAAGGGCCCTCGAGGCCCGGTCGTCGGAGAGGAGCTCGTCGAGCAACCGCCGGGCCGCATCGACAACGCGGTGGGGAAGGCGCGGATCGGGTGCGGCGTCGAAGGCAGTTGCGATGTCACGCAGCGGAGGCAGCCCTTCGACCGGCGCCTGATCACCATGCAGGCGCATGGCCAGCAAGGCGATCGTGCGCGTGGCCTCGTCGTCGTCGAGGCGCGCCAGCGGCCGAATGTCGTCGCCCGGCAGCACGCGTCGCGTCACCAGGAGTCCGAGGCCGTGATCGTGGGCGATGACGGGGGTGGCTCCCGACCCGAACGCCTGAAGTGCAAGGGCCTCGCGGGAGCGCTCCCCCGCGTCCCCCGCCTTGACGACCACGTGCTCGTCGCCAGCGAAGGCCCACCAGGCGAAAGGGTGGTCATCGACCTGCGACAAGGAGTGCACCTGCCAGTCGACGAGGCGCTCCTGCTGCTCCGGTGACAGGCTCATGCGACGCGCCCCCGCAGGGCGGCTCCCGCCAGCGGGATGATGGCCACGGCAGCGACGACGACGATGCCCACACCCCAGGCGATGCCCGCGCGCTGAGCGATGAGGCCGACGGCGAGCGGGGAGATGACGAAGCCGATCCGGGAGAACCACGTGACCAGTGCGACGCCGGTCGCGGGCGTGACCCCGGGCAGGCGCGCTGCCGCGCGCATGGCCGCGGGGAAGAGCGTCGCCACGCCGAAGCCCGAGACGGCGCTTGCGACGACGAAGGCGAGCGGGGTGCCCACCGCGAGGGCCGTCGTCATGGCGACCGCGACCGCGGCCATCGACCAGCGGATCCATCGCACCTCGCCGAAGCGCTCAACCAGGCGATCGCCCGTGAATCGACCGAGGGTCATCGCACTCGTGAGCGCGATGTAGGTGACGGCGATCCACGCGCCGGGATCCGCAAGGCGATCGGTGAGGTAGACCGAGCCCCACCGCGCCGGGACGTCCTCGACCAGGATCGCCGCCATGATGAAGGCCGCAAGCAAGGCGCCCCCGGAGCCGAACATCACCGCGAGAGCACGCCGCCGGCTGAGCTGGTGCGTCTCTCCCGAGGCATGGTCGTTGCGACTCTGCTCGCCCTCGGGCACCGCACCCGTCCCGGCCGCCCACACGGACACCAGCGCGACGGCCGCCAGGACGGCAAGGACGGACAGGAAGGTCCCCAGCGATATCCCAGCGAGCGCACTGAGTGCACCGAGGGCACTGCCGATGATGGAGCCCAGCGACCACCACGCGTGGAAGCCATTGATGATCGATCGCCCGTAGGCAGCCTCCACCTCGAGCGCCCGCGTGTTCATGCACGAGTCCATCAGCGCGTCCGCGGCCCAGAAGAAGAAGAACGCGATCGCGA
>JAPOKX010000197.1 GCA_029977425.1 Actinomycetota bacterium | reverse complement strand
CCACGGGTCGCACCGGCGTGCGCCCGTCGACGGCGCAGGCTTACGCCGCGATGATGAACGCCGGCATCCTGCCCGTCGTGTGCGAGCACGGGTCGCTCGGCTGCTCCGGTGATCTCGCACCGCTGTCGCATATCGCGCTCGCGCTCACCGGCGAGGGAGAGGTGCGCGACCGCACGGGTGCGCTCGTGCCCGCAGCGCAGGCGCTCGCCGACGCGGGACTCACCCCGGTGAAGCTGGCCGAGAAGGAGGGCCTGGCACTCATCAACGGCACCGACGGCATGCTCGGCATGCTCGTGCTGGCCCTGGCTGACCTCGAGATCCTCCTCACGACCGCCGACATCTCGGCCGCCATGTCGATCGAGGCCCTGCTCGGCACCGACAAGGTGCTCGCCGACGACCTCCAGCAGCTGCGACCCCACCCGGGACAGCGCATCAGCGCTGCCAACATGCGCAAGGTCCTCCACGACTCGCCTCTCGTCGCAAGCCATGCCGGGCCTGAGGACACGCGAGTCCAGGACGCCTACTCCCTGCGCTGCGCACCACAGGTGAACGGCGCCGCGCGGGACACGGTCGACTACTGCGCGGTCGTTGCCAACCGCGAGCTCGCTGCCGCGGTCGACAATCCGGTGGTGACCCTCGACGGTCGCGTGGAGAGCAACGGCAACTTCCATGGCGCACCCGTCGCCTATGCGCTTGACTTCCTCGCGATCCCCGTTGCCGACGTCGCGAGCATGAGCGAGCGCCGCACCGATCGCATGCTCGACCGCCATCGCAGCCACGGCCTGCCGCCCTTCCTCGCGCACGAGGCTGGCGTCGACAGCGGCCACATGATCGCGCAGTACACCGCTGCCGGCATCGTCCACGACCTCAAGCGACTCGCCGTGCCCGCAAGCGTCGACTCGATCCCGTCCAGCGCGATGCAGGAAGATCACGTCTCCATGGGCTGGTCGGCCGCCCGCAAGCTGCGCACCGCCGTCGATGGCCTCGCGGCCGTACTCGCCATCGAGATCCTCACCGCCGCCCGCGCCCTCGACCTGCGGGCGCCCATCGCGCCCGCTGACGCGACGGGCGCGGTCGTGTCGTTGCTGCGTGAGACCGTGCCCGGCCCGGGCCCGGATCGTCACCTTGCCCCCGAGATCGCTGCCGTCGCCGCGCTCGTGCGCGACGGATCCGTCGTACGCGCGGTCGAGGCCGTTACCGGACCGCTCAACACCATCCCTCACAACACATCGGAGAAGTGACATGTCCGACGCACTCCCCGGCGCCCGCCCCGTCTCCGCCCCGCGCGGCACCACCCTCACCGCCCGAGGCTGGCCGCAGGAGGCAGCGCTGCGCATGCTGCAGAACAACCTCGACCCCGAGGTCGCGGAGCACCCGGACAAGCTCGTGGTCTACGGCGGCACGGGTCGCGCGGCGCGTGACTGGGGCTCCTTCGACGCGATGATTCGCACGCTCACCACGCTCGCCGACGACGAGACGATGCTCGTGCAGTCCGGGCGACCGGTCGGCGTCTTCCGCACCCACGAATGGGCGCCGCGCGTGCTCATCGCCAACTCCAATCTCGTCGGGGACTGGGCCAACTGGCCGGAGTTCCGCCGCCTCGAGCACCTCGGGCTCACGATGTACGGCCAGATGACGGCCGGCTCGTGGATCTACATCGGCACCCAGGGGATCCTGCAGGGCACCTACGAGACCTTCGCCGCGGTCGCGGCAAAGCGTTTCGGTGGCACCCTCGCCGGCACGCTCACCCTCACCGCCGGCTGCGGTGGCATGGGCGGCGCGCAGCCGCTCGCCGTCACGATGAACGAGGGCGTGTGCCTCGTGGTCGACGTCGACCCCACACGTCTGGCCAAGCGCGTCAAGGATCGCTACCTCG
>JAPOKX010000196.1 GCA_029977425.1 Actinomycetota bacterium | reverse complement strand
ATCACCTTCACGATGACGGCCTATTTCCTCGCACTGTCAGCGACCGCGACCTTCGCCGCCTGGCGCATGAAGGAGACGGCCTTCTCCCCGCTTCGCCGCTAGACCCCGCCCGGCACTCCGGTCATCTCAGCGCGACCGGGTCCAACTTCGAGCGGAGGATGTCGCTTTTCGACACTCTCCGTTCGAAGTTCCCCGGCTCTCCACCCCTCCCGGCGTGCCGTTTCCGCGACGCGCCGGAGCCCTATGCCAGGGTCGTATCTCCCATGACCGCTCTCGCCCAGGCTCCCCAGTCGCCGTACCTGCGGCACTGGCAGATCCGCGCCCTCCAGCGGTATGCCGAGGCCGATGCCCGCGACTTCCTCGTCACAGCCACACCCGGATCGGGCAAGACGACGTTCGCACTCACGCTCGCGGGTCGCCTGCTCGCGCAGCGGATCGTGCATCGCGTCATCGTGGTCGTGCCGACCGACCACCTGCGCGGTCAGTGGGCTGATGCGGCCGCTCGACTCGGGCTCTGGCTCGATCCCGACCTGCCCAACTCCGTGGGCCCGGTGCGCGAGGGCACGCAGGGGTACGTCGCGACGTACGCCCAGGTGGCCACCAAGCCGATCCTGCACCGCAATCGTGCCGAGGCACGGCCCACGCTGGTGATCATGGACGAGGTGCACCACGCTGGCGATGGCCTCACCTGGGGAGACGGCCTGCGCGAGGCCTTCGACACCGCGAAGCGGCGCCTGGCCCTGAGCGGCACCCCCTTCCGGACCAAGGCCGACGAGCGGATCCCCTTCGTCTCCTACGAGGAGGACGGCGAGGAGGTGCGCTCGATGGCCGATTTCTCGTACTCCTACGGCGATGCGCTTGCCGACGGTGTCGTCCGCCCGGTGGTCTTCGCTGCCTACACCGGGGTCTCGCGCTGGATGAATGACGCGGGCGAGGCCTACGCCGCGACTCTGGGCAGTGGCACCAAGAAGGATGAGGACAAGGCGTGGCGCACGGCGCTGTCGCCGACCGGCCGCTGGGTGCCCCACGTCATCGCCGCTGTCGACGAGCGGGTGCGCGCTCAGCGCGCAGCGGGAATCGAGGATGCTGCGGGCATCATCCTCGCCAATGACCAGGAGACGGCGCGCGCCTACGCCGCGATCGCTGCGCGCGTGACTGGCGAGGAGCCCGCGGTCGTGCTGTCGGAAGACTCCGACGCGTCGCAGCGCCTGAGCTCCTTCACGCACGGTCGCACGCGGCTCGTCGTGTGCGTTCGGATGATCAGCGAGGGGGTCGATATCCCCCGCGCCACCACCCTGGGCTACCTCTGTTCGGCGCGTACTCCGCTCTTCTTCGCGCAGGCGGTGGGTCGCGTGGTCCGCGCCCGCGGGGCCCAGGAGACCGCCTCGGTCTACCTCCCTGCCGTGCGTCCCCTGCTGGCGCTGGCGGCCGAGATGGAGTCCGCGCGCAACGCCGTCGTGCGCGTGACGTCGAGCGATGACCACGACCTCGACCCCGACGTCGAGAGGATCCCCGGCGAGGGCTTCACCGCCCTCGACGCCGACGCGCAGTTCGCCCATGTGCTCACCGCGGGGCGCGCCATCACGGCGGAGTCACTCGAGGTGGATGAGGATGCAGCGGACTACCTCGGTCTGCCCGGCTTGCTCAGCCCCGAGGACATGGCGACGGTCCTGGCGGCGCGTGATGCCAAGCTGCGCCGGCACGTCGCCTCCGTCACCGAGGAGGTGGCATTCTCTCCCGCCACCTGGCGCGACACCCAGGAAGTACGCAAGGACATCCACCGCATGGTGAGCGTGCTTGCGGCCCGCACGGGCAAGGCGCACGGTCAGATCCATGCGGAGATCCGCCAAGTCATCCCGGGTCCGCCGACCGCCGTG
>JAPOKX010000195.1 GCA_029977425.1 Actinomycetota bacterium | reverse complement strand
GGCTTCACGAGGACAGAGTCCACGAAGACGGTGGACGGACGCAAACTCCTTGGATACGTGAGTTATCACGCGCTATCACGCGCGCAGGGGTGCCACGAGGGGTCGCGGTGGCGTCCATCGCTAGGCTCCCTAGCTCAACCGACGACCCTCGTGCCTCGGGATCGACGGCCGATCGTCATGAGCCTGTCGAGGACTGGGGCTCCACTCGAGGTCATGTTCATGGATTCCAAAGCATGTTAATAGCAAAGGGGGAAAAGGTACCCTCGACCCTCACGCCTGCAACCCTCGCGCGATACAGCACATCACTGCTCCGCGCGAGACACCGTTGCAGGGCCAACCCCCATCGCCAACCATCGTAGAACATGATCTCGAGCACTGCCCCAGCCCCTCAGCCACTACACCATCATAGTCACCCGCGCGAGCCGCTCGATACGTGAGGCGAGATCGAGGCCGGCGTAGTGCTGCTGCATCGACCTCTCTCGCTCCTGCTCGTTCCAACCAAAGATGCAGTCGATGTCTATGATGGTAGCGCCCGTGACATCGCTGGTGTCCCGCGCCACCTTGTCTGAGAACCGTCGGTTCGAATGGTGGGCAAACTTTAGGACCAGTTTGCCCGATTCGTCCTCCTCAACCGCGAGCTCAAGGTCCTCCTCGCCACGCCCGCGGAGGAGCTCGTACGCGAGCTTGAGCGCCTTCGTAGAGTGGCTGTACGACGAGCCAGTCTCTAGCGGGGTATCGGTGAGGCGCCCGCCGTCCGTCGCCCGGATGAGTGGGCCTTTGACGACGGCGGCATACCGGGCGAGCCCCAGGCCCGCCAACCACTCGCTGGCGGCGTGGATTCTGGCGGAGCCCTTGGCGCTCCCAACGAGGTTTACGTAACGATCGCCCTCCTCGATGGAGACCGCCCTTCTCTTCTGAGTCGCGGTGCGGCC
This sequence comes from Actinomycetota bacterium, assembly GCA_029977425.1. Taxonomy (GTDB): domain Bacteria; phylum Actinomycetota; class Actinomycetes; order S36-B12; family S36-B12; genus Mxb001. The sequence goes on along the minus strand of JAPOKX010000195.1, from coordinate 965 downwards.
AAGGTACTTGGCCGCCGGTTGGAGCGGGTGGTCGCGAGGCAGCTTGCCGAGGGCCTTGACGAAGGTGTCGAAAGCGCTGTCTGGCAGGCTCGCCCCGACGCGCAGCTGCACGACAGAGTAGTCTGGCCGCTCCACCTGGAAACCATCCACCGTGACGGTCTCGGTCGAGTGCCCCTGCACTCGCCAGAGGTCCCGCAGGGCCGACTCGAGGTCGAACTCAGAAGTAAGCGACTTGCCCACACAGTGAGCCCACCGGCCCCTCCCCTGGGCCGTCTTCGTGGACTCGAGGTGGGCGGCGATAGTCGTCCCCATCTCGGCACACCGCTCTGAGAGCGGGTTGACGATCCACACGTCGCAGGCCGCGACGCCGTGCTGGCGGCCCGTCGCCTCGCCGAGCCGCAGCCCCATCATCACTTCGAGGAGGAAAATGACGCGATGGCTCGAGTAGACTGCCTCCGCCTTAGCGCCGGCACAGCACGTCTGGAGCGTCTCGTCGAGAACGAGTCGGGCGAGCTTGCGCGTGGTGTGCGTGCACGGCTGCGCGAGGTCGCCAATCAGGTCGGCCATCCTTGCGCGGAGCGCCTTTACCCGAGGGTCGGACATTAGGCCGCTCGCGGTCGTCTTTGCGATGACTCCGCCCGCCGCCCTCAGGATCGTCTCGAAGGAGCGTGCGCGGCCGGAGTCCTTCGCGAGCCAAGTGATGAACTCGAGCATCGATTCGACGCTGTATCGGGGCAGTATGACGTCACCGCCCATACTCACCGCCCAAACCTCCTCGAGACGGGTGAACTCCGCGTGGTTCTTCGACGTGGAGGACGCCCTGGTGCCCAGCTCGGCGAGCATCGTCCGAGCAGCGCGTCGGAGGACGAGGTCGGTGGGTGAGTAGCCGTCCGGCGTCATGGCCTCGGCCCGGCACATGGCACAGACGAGCTGCCCCGGCTCGACCTGATACTTGGAGAGGCCCG
>JAPOKX010000194.1 GCA_029977425.1 Actinomycetota bacterium | reverse complement strand
CGCGCCCTGGAGGAAGGCGGCCTTGGTCCAGACCTCGGCCCACGCCGGATCGTCGTCGACGACCGTGACGGACCGCAGGCCGGACGCGGCCGGCTGGCCCGTGCGCGGATCGATGAGGTGATGCACGTCGCGACCTCCGGCACGCCAGTTGCGGAGCTTGATCGACGACGTCGCCACGGCGGCGTCAGAGACGTCGAGCACGGCGATGGGCTGGTCGGAGTCTCGTGGATCTTCGACCGCCGCACGCCATGCGCGCGTCTCACCGGCCTCGCGCGCGGGTCCGTCGCCATAGGTCGCGAGGTCACCGCCCGCTTCGACCAGGGCCGCGCGGCCGAGACCCGCGAGGGCCTCGATCCCGAGGCGCACGGCGTATCCCTTGCCAATGCCCCCGAGATCGATGGGAGTGCCGCCCAGCCTCACGCGCGAGGCGGCGTGATCGAATTCCGGGCGCCAGGTCGTGACGGCCCAAGACTCGGGGAGGTCACCCGCGGCGGTCGAGACATCACCTGCGGCGAAGTTGAGCGAGCGGTCGTAGCCCATGGCCGTGAGCGTGCGCAGGACGCGGGGATCGAACGCACCCTGGGTGCGCTGGTAGGCCGCGTAGGCGAGTTCGATCGCCGCGAAGCACGACGGAGCCACCTGGGTCCACTCACCGGGATGGGCGTTGGCGCGCATGAGGTCGCTGCTGTCATCGAAGCGCGAGCAGGACTGCTCGATGTCGCGGAAGATGCCCTCCACCGCCATGACGGCGTCTGAGGGATCGCGCATGGGATCGATGACGCGCACCGTCACCTCGCTGGCCATCGCCCGGAAGCGATGGATCACGTCGTGCTGAGCCACCGTGGTCACCTCAGCCTCCTGACGATCCGGTCCACGTGTCCGCCGCCGGAGCAGGGGCCGGTGCGGGTGCAGGTGCGGGTGCGGGCTGGGCGTTCGTGCCCCCACCGGAGCCTCCCGACGGGCTGCTCGGCACCCACGTCGACCAACCGGACGCGACGACGATGCCTGCCTCCCGTGCGGCGCGGGCTTCCTTGCGGGCCTGCTCGACCGCGCGCTGGAGGCGCTTGGCCTTCTTGCGCAGCTGCGCAAGCGACAACTGCTCCGCGGTCGCCGGGGGGACGGACTGAGCAGAGGCGACCTGTGCCGTGGCGACGGTGGGGGCTGCCGCAGACTCCCCGGCCGTGGCAAGGGGGTTGTTGCTGGCCGCCCAGAGGATCGAGCCGGCAGCGAGGGCCGCGACCAGCGGGGAAACCACCGCTGCCGCCGACCAACTCGCGCGGGTGGGACGTGTCCTAGTCATCGTCGCCCTCGTACTCGTCGTCGTCGTCTTCGTCATCGGACTCGTCGTCGTGATCGTCGTCGTACTCGTCGTCGTCGCTGTAGCCCCCGTCGTCCTCGTACTCGCCCTCGTCGTCCTCGTCGTAGCCACCGGTGCTGCCAGACGAGCCCGTCCAGGTGTCACTGGAGGGCTGGGGCGCGGGATCCGACGCGGTCGCGCCCCCCGCATTGCCGCCTACGGTGTTGCCGCCACCGGTGTTGCTTCCTGCGCCGGCGTGGCTACCCGCTCCCTGCACGGTGACGGTTTCGCCACTCGCGACGACAGCCGCTGCCGTGGGCGAAGCCGAAGCCAGGCGATCCAGCGTGCGCTGGGCCTTGGCGATCTCTTCCTCCAGGCGGGCGCGCTCGGCGGCCTCTGCAGGATCGGAGGGACTTGGCATCGACGACGCCACGACCGCCTGCGCGGTGGGCTCCGGGGCAGCCCCGACCGGCACGTTGGCGAGAGCGACGACACCCCCGGCCACGGCGCCCACCGCGGCTGCGGCGGCGACCACCCTCGGTGGGCTGCCGCCCACTGCAGTGCGCGGCGCGGCGTGCGAGGTGCGGCAAACTGGGAGGCCGACCGACCTGGCTTAGACCCCACCCTCCCACGG
>JAPOKX010000193.1 GCA_029977425.1 Actinomycetota bacterium | reverse complement strand
GACCGTCCTGGCGCACCCGCATCACGACACGGGTGTCGGGGTCGAAGGCCTCCGCGGCCGTGATGCCGACGAGGCCGAACGACTCGGTCTGCGTGGGCGGGATCGCGGCGGCCGCACGCAGGCTCGGGGCGGAACGAGGGCCGGCCACGGGCCTCTCGTGCGCGTGGTCCTCGCCGGCCACGGGCACCGGAGTGCTCGCAGAGGGAGTCGATGCCAAGGCGCCGGAGGGGATGCCGTCGAGGGAGATGGTGCTCATCTCCGCCCGGAGGGGCTCAGGCGAGCCCGCGAGGCTCCCGGCCACGGGGAGGGTGAGTGTCGCCGGGATGACCAGGGCAGCCGTCATCACAGCAAGAACTCTCACTCGATGAGGGTGCCCGAGCGGTCACGGGGAGGCAAGGCGACTCACCCAACGCACAGGTCACTCTGATCACATTCCCAGGGGATTCCCCCGCACGTGCCCTTGACCGCTCCGTGACGCTCCTTCGGGAACCCTGACCGGTCACGGTACGTCCCTTGGGAGCGTCCCCATGAGGCGAGCGACATCACGTCGCCCCTACCCTGGGGTCACGCCACGGGGATCGACCACGGCGGGCAGCCGGAGGGAGCGGGAGACATGCGTCAGCGCTGGTCCCGCGTCCTGCTCAGCATCGCGGCCGCCCTCGTCCTGGGCCTCAGCCTCACCGGAGTCGGCATCGAGGTCGCATCGAGTCGACTCGAGGGCAACATCACCGCCGTCGACATCAGCACCACGACCGGACGCGAGCACACTCCGATCCAGATCGTGGACGACGAGGGCAACTATCAGGCCGTCAACATCCTGCTGATGGGCAGCGACAGTCGTGAGGGCCAGGCCAACAAGAAGTACGGCGACCCGGACCTCTACACAGGCGAACGCTCCGACACCACGATCCTGCTGCACCTATCGGCCGACCGGTCCTTTGCCACGGCGGTGAGCATCCCCCGGGATACCTGGGTCATGCTCCCCGAGTGCAAGGTGGACGGCGAGACCGTCGGCGCCTTCGAGGCGAAGTTCAACACCGCATTCGAGATCGGCGGCCCCGGCTGCACCGTCAAGCTCGTGGAGCAGATGACCGGCCTCACCATCGACAACTTCGCGGTCATCGACTTCGAGGGCTTCAAGAACGTCGTGGACGCTCTCGGCGGCGTGGAGGTATGCCTCACCGAACCTGCCAGCGACCCTGCAAGCGACCTCGAGCTGCCCGCAGGCACCAGCGTCGTCAGCGGAGAGCAGGCGCTGTCCTTCGTGCGCGCGCGCAAGACGCTCAGCGATGGCAGCGACCTGAGCCGCATCAAGCGCCAGCAGGCATTCCTCTCCTCCATGATTCGCGAGGCGTCCTCGACGGGCCTCTTGCTCAATCCCGTGAAGCTGTACGCCACCCTCGACGCCGCCACCTCCGGGCTCACCACCGATCCGGGCCTCGCCGACATCGACGTCCTGCGCGACCTTGCCTTGAGCGTGCGCGGCATGGCGCCTGGCGACATCGCCTTCCTCACCATGCCCTGGGTCGAGCGGGGAGACGGAGAGAACGTCCTGGTCGACGAGGCCTCCGCCGCGCCGCTCTGGCAGTCGATGGCCGACGACGTCCCCTGGATCAAGCCCAAGAAGGCCACCGGCAACTCCTCGCCGACGAAGGCGGACGAGATCGCCGTGCAGCCCGGGGAGATCAGCGTCCGCGTCCTCAACGGAAGCGGAGTTGCGGGCCGTGCCGCGGAAGTGGCCGCCGCCCTCGAGGCCCAGGGGTTCACGGTGGTCGAGATCGGCGATGCCGACCGCTCGGACTACGCCGCCTCCGAGATCAGGCATGACGCCGCGTCGGCAGAGGCTGCACGCACCGTGCTCGCCGCGCTGCCCGGGTCCTCCACGGTCGCCGACGACGCGGCAGGCACGATCACAATCGTGCTGGGCACGGCATATGC
>JAPOKX010000192.1 GCA_029977425.1 Actinomycetota bacterium | reverse complement strand
GTTCGGCCTGGTGTGGAACGTCGCACTCGAGACCGGCGGCGTGCTCGTCGGCGACACCATCAAGCTCGAGCTCGATGTCGAGGCCGTCAAGAAGTAGGCGCTCCCACAAGCACGTCACGGCCGACTCCGGCCGTCCGATAGCGTCCCACCATGACGCAGTCGGCGGCCGGAGTCGGCCTTGCTACGTGGTGGACCGGGGGCCTTCTCGACGTCTGGTACCCGCAGCCCGGCCTGGGAGCCGAGGCCCAGACCGTGCCGGGCCTCGACGCCGCGGCGCGACCCGATGACATCCGCGGAGTCGAGGTGCGCACCGTGCGCACGGTCATCGAGGATCTCCAGGCTCCGCCCGCCGACGTGGCCGATGCCTATCTGCGACTGCACCTGCTCTCCCACCGACTCGTGCAGCCGCGCACGATCAATCTCGACGGCATCTTCGGGATACTCCCCAACGTCGCATGGACGACCCGCGGGCCGGTCGCCCTCGAGCAACTGGGCGCAGCCCGGCTTCGTGCGCGGACGCATGGCGAGCACCTCGTCGTCCTCGGGGTGGATCGTTTCCCGCGCATGATCGACTACGTCGTCCCGTCAGGTGTGCGGATCGCCGACGCCGACCGCGTGCGCCTCGGCGCCCACCTGGCCGAAGGCACGGTCGTGATGCACGAGGGCTTCGTGAATTTCAATGCCGGCACGCTCGGAACATCGATGGTCGAGGGTCGCATCTCCGCCGGCGTCGTCGTCGGCGATGGCTCGGATATCGGTGGGGGGGCGTCCATCATGGGGACGCTCTCGGGCGGGGGCCAGGAGGTCATCAGCGTCGGACGCGGCTGCCTCATCGGGGCCAATGCCGGCATCGGGATCAGCCTCGGGGACAGCTGCGTCGTCGAGGCCGGCACCTACGTCACCGGCGGGGCCCGCGTCACGCTGCCGGACGGCGAGGTGGTCAAGGCCCGCGACCTGTCCGGCGTATCCGGAATGCTCTTCCGTCGCAACTCCACGACGGGTGCGCTCGAAGCGCTGCCCCGGAGCGGCACCTGGGGCGGCCTCAACTCCGCCCTGCACGCCACCGACTAGGGGCGTCTCCCACTACGCCAAGCGATCCTCGATGGGCACGTAGTCACGCAGCGGCTCGCCCACGTAGACCTGACGGGGCCGACCGATCTTCGTCTGCGGGTCATTGATCATCTCGCGCCACTGGGCGATCCAGCCGGGAAGCCGGCCCAGCGCGAAGAGCACGGTGAACATGCGCGTGGGGAAGCCCATCGCCTTGTAGATCAGGCCCGTGTAGAAGTCGACGTTGGGGTACAGGCGCCGCGACACGAAGAAGTCGTCGGCGAGCGCGACCTCCTCGAGGCGCAGGGCGATGTCCAGCAGCGGATCCTTCACGTCCATGGCCGCGAAGACGTCGTACGCCGCCTTCTTGACTATGGCGGCCCGCGGGTCGTAGTTCTTGTAGACGCGATGGCCGAAGCCCATGAGCTTCACGCCGTCCTGGCGGTCCTTCACCTGGCGAATGAACGTATTGACACCGCCACCGGACGCGTGGATCTTCTCCAGCATCTCGAGCACGGCCTGGTTGGCACCGCCGTGCAGCGGGCCGAAGAGGGCGTTGATGCCCGCGGAGACCGAGGCGAAGAGGTTCGCGTGCGAGGAGCCGACCAGGCGCACCGTCGACGTGGAGCAATTCTGCTCGTGGTCGGCATGCAGGAGGAGGAGCATGTTGAGCGCCTTGGACACGACCGGGTCGACCTCGTAGGGCTCGGCCGGCACGCCGAAGGTCATGCGCAGGAAGTTGTCGATGAAGCCCAGCGAGTTGTCGGGATACATGAAGGGCTGCCCGACGGACTTCTTGTAGGCGTAGGCAGCCAGGGTCGGGACCTTGGCGAGAAGGCGGATCGTGCTTATCTCGACCTGCTCGGGATCGAAGGGGTCCAGTGCGTCCTGGTAGAAGGTCGACAGGGCAGACACCGCTGACGAGAGCACGGGC
>JAPOKX010000191.1 GCA_029977425.1 Actinomycetota bacterium | reverse complement strand
CGGACGCCTGGCCCGCCAGGCCGCCGGAAGCGTCGCCGCCTTCCTGGACGACGACACCATGGTGCTCAGCGCCACCACCGCGTCGAAGCAGCCCAAGGAGCACTTCGACTTCTTCCCCCTCACCGTGGACGTCGAGGAGCGGATGTACTCCGTGGGCCGGATCCCCGGCTCGTTCTTCCGTCGTGAGGGGCGCCCCACCGAGGACGCGATCCTCACGTGCCGCCTCATCGACCGTCCGCTGCGCCCCTCGTTCGTCAAGGGCCTGCGCAACGAGATCCAGATCGTGGTCACGGTGCTCTCGCTCAATCCCGATGATCTCTACGACGTCCTCGCGATCAATGCGGCATCGGCGTCCACGCAGATCGCGGGCCTGCCGTTCTCCGGGCCGATCGGCGGCGTGCGCGTGGCGCTCATCGACGGCCAGTGGGTCGCCTTCCCGCGTCACTCCGACCTGGAGCGCGCGGTCTTCGACATGGTCGTTGCCGGTCGCGTGGTGGGCGACGATGTCGCCATCATGATGGTCGAGGCCGAAGCCACCACCGGCACCATCGACATGGTCGCGAGCGGAGCCAAGGCGCCGACCGAGACGGTCGTCGCCGAGGGCCTCGAGGCGTCGAAGGTCTTCATCCGGGCCCTGTGCGAGGCGCAGCAGTCGCTCGCCAACGCCGCGGCGAAGCCTGTGGGCCAGTTCCCGGTCTTCCTCGACTACGAGGACGACGTCTACGACGCCGTGTCGGAGCTGGCCTCCGCCAAGGTCGCGCAGGCGCTCACCATCGTCGGGAAGGCCGAGCGCGAGGATGCCCTCGATGCGATCAAGGCCGATGTCGTCGCGGCCCTGTCCGGCCGCTTCGAGGGTCGCGAGAAGGAGATCAGCGCCGCCCTGCGCAGCGTGACCAAGAAGAGCGTCCGCGAGCGTGTCCTGCGTGACAAGGTGCGCATCGATGGCCGTGGCCCCCGCGACATTCGTGTCCTCGCGGCCGAGGTCGACGTGCTGCCGCGCGTGCATGGCTCAGCGCTCTTCGAGCGCGGCGAGACCCAGATCCTGGGCGTGACGACCCTGAACATGCTCAAGATGGAGCAGTGGCTCGACACGCTCTCGCCCGACAACCGCAAGCGCTACATGCACAACTACAACTTCCCGCCGTACTCCACGGGCGAGACCGGACGCGTCGGCTCGCCGAAGCGTCGCGAGATCGGCCATGGCGCACTCGCCGAGCGCGCCCTGCTCCCGGTCCTGCCCTCGCGCGAGGAGTTCCCCTACGCGATCCGCCAGGTGTCCGAGGCGCTCGGCTCCAATGGCTCCACCTCGATGGGCTCGGTGTGTGCGAGCACCATGTCGCTCATGGCCGCGGGCGTGCCCCTCAAGGCGCCCGTTGCCGGCATCGCCATGGGCCTCATCAGCGGCGAGGTCGACGGCAAGACGGAGTACGTCGCGATCACCGACATCCTGGGTGCGGAGGACGCCTACGGCGACATGGACTTCAAGGTCGCCGGCACCAAGGACTTCGTCACGGCGCTCCAGCTCGACACGAAGCTCGACGGCATCCCCGCGTCGGTGCTCGCCGGTGCGCTCGACCAGGCTCGCGAGGCTCGTCTCACGATCCTCGACGTCATGGCCGAGGCGATCGACTCGCCTGGAGAGATGTCGCTCTACGCTCCGCGGATCATCACGGTGAACATCCCGGTCGACAAGATCGGCGAGGTGATCGGGCCCAAGGGCAAGATCATCAACCAGATCCAGGAGGACACGGGCGCCGACATCACGATCGAGGACGACGGCACGATCTTCATCGGCGCGTCTGATGGCGCTGCTGCTGAGGCCGCGCGCGCCAAGATCAATGCCATCGCCAATCCCACGATGCCGGAGGTGGGGGAGCGCTACCTCGGCACGGTCGTGAAGACGACCAACTTCGGCGCCTTCGTGTCGCTCATGCCCGGTCGCGACGGCCTCCTGCACATCTCGGAGGTCAAGAAGCTCGCCCCCGGCAAGA
>JAPOKX010000190.1 GCA_029977425.1 Actinomycetota bacterium | reverse complement strand
GATTGGACCCGTCGATGGGGTGGGCCGGCCCTCGCTGTCATCCGGCCCGGGAGCACGGCGGAAGTCGCGGGAGTCCTGGCTGCATGCCTCGAGGCCGGCGTGCCGGTCATCCCTCAGGGTGGCAACACCGGCCTCGTGGGCGGATCCGTCCCCGGCGACGGGTGCGACGAGCTCCCCGTCATCGTCTCCACGCGCCGCCTCACGCGCATGGATCCCGTGGACGTGGTGAGTGGCCAGGTGACAGTCGGTGCGGGCGTCACTCTCGGCGACCTCCATCGCTATGTCGCTCGGTCAGGGTGGGAGTACGGCGTGGATCTCGCGGCGCGCGACTCCGCCACCATCGGCGGGACGGTCGCGACAAATGCCGGCGGCATTCGGGTCATCGCCCACGGCATGACCCGGATGCAGGTCGCCGGAATCGAAGCGGTCCTCCCTGACGGCACCGTGGTCGAGCATCTCGCCGGTCTCGCCAAGGACAACACCGGATACGACCTCGCCGGCCTGCTCACCGGCAGCGAGGGCACGCTCGGCGTGATCACCGCCGTGCGCCTGCGTCTGCATCGTCCGCATCGCGCGAGCAGCGTCGCCCTCATCGGCGTGCAGACGTGGGATGAGGCCCTCCGCCTGCTCCACACGGCCGTGCGACCGAGTACGCCGGTCCTCGCCGCCGAGGTCACTGATGAGACCGGCATGGAGTTGGCCATGCGCGTGTCCGGTCAGCCGTGGCCACTGGAGCACCGGCACCCGCTGGTCCTCCTCCTCGAGGCCGCCGATGGCGGGGAGGGAGACGGCTTCGATGCCGACGCGCTCGACAGCCTCGACGTGGTCGTCGGGCTCGACGCCACGGAGCGCGCGCGCCTGTGGTCCTACCGAGAGCTCCAGTCGGAGGCCTTCTCGTCGTACGCGACGGAGGTCTGCAACGGGGCCGCGCACAAGCTCGACGTGTCGGTGCCCCTGCCCCGGCTGGCCGAGGTCGCCGATCTCATCCGCGCGCGCATGGACGCCTACCCGGGCATCGAGGCCTTCGGCGTCTTCGGCCACCTCGGCGACGGCAACATCCACGTGGAGATCGTCGGGCCGTCGCCCGACGACGAGGAGGTCGACCGACTCGTGCTCGAGGCTGTCGGCTCCTTCGGCGGCAGCGTCTCGGCCGAGCACGGCATCGGGCGCGCGAAGACGCACTTCCTCGAGTTGTCACGGTCGCCGGTCGAGATCGCCGCGATGCGCAGCATCAAGGCCGCACTCGATCCGCGGGGGATCATGAATCCCGGGGTCCTGCTCGCCGATAGGGTCGGCGCGTGAGCGAGATCCCCGTCGTAGGCCTGCGTGAACCCTGTCCCTGCGGCTCCGGCAAGCGCTACAAGGCCTGCCATGGCAAGGCGCGCAATCGCGAGGCCGTGGCGCATGTCGCGCGCCCCTTCGAGTGTCTCGCCAGTGAATGCGACTGGGTCGCCTTCCGCGAGATCGTGCCGGCTGCCACGGCGCCCCTGACCCTGCGCGATGGGACGGACCGGCGCGTGATCCTCACGACGGTCCTGCCCCTCGCGTGGCCTGCGCTCGTGCGCGACAACGGCGACATCTACCTCGCGCTGCAGGTCACGACGGGATCAGGAGACCCGAGTCGCGACGCCGCGGATGCCCTGTTGCGCGCGCTTGAGAGCGAGCCGGGCACTCCGGTCCCGCCCGTGGGGTTGCCCGGACCGGGTCCCCGCCTGCAGGACCTCATCGCCGACGTGCCGCTCGAGGTCACGATCCACGATGACTTCGACTACTGGATGGCCGATGAGGCGAGCGCCGACGCCCCGGGCGTCCGCGACTCGCTCGAGCGCGCCAACAGCAAGGTCATGCCCACGGTGCGCCTGCAGTCGGTCGACTCGGCGTACTGGGTCCAGATGGGCGACAAGGTCTTCCTGCGCTGGGTGCGGCCGGAGCCTGAGGAGAAGCTGCTTGACGCGCTCGCGCGCCTGCACGCGGGTGGCGGCAGCGCGCTGGTCGGCG
>JAPOKX010000018.1 GCA_029977425.1 Actinomycetota bacterium | reverse complement strand
AGGATGAAGAGGACGGCGGCGACGAGGTAGCCGAGTTGGACCCAGGTGGGAGTCATCACAGGGCTCCCTCGTCCTTGACCTTGGCCTTGGACTTGAACATCTCGAGCATGCGGTCGGTCACTGCGAATCCACCGACGAGATTGATGGCACCAAGGAGGATCGCGATGACGCCGATGATCACCTCGGGCACCGAGTCAGCTGCTCCAGTGACGGTGATGCCGCCGATGAGGACGATGCCGTGGATGGCATTGGCGCCGGACATGAGCGGCGTGTGGAGGATCGTCGAGACCTTCGAGACGACCTCGAAGCCCACGAAGATGCTCAGCACGAAGATGGTGAGGAGCGCTACCCCGTCCAAATCAGGAACCTCCCTGCAGAGCGGCCTGCGCGGCCTCATTGCGCACGTCTCCGTCTAGCACCACGGCGCAGCCGTCGATGATCTCGTCGGAGGCATCGACGACGACCTGCCCATCCTTGGCGACGAGTGTGAGCAGCGAGTAGACGTTCATCGCGTAGAGCTGAGAGGCGTGGACTGGCATCTCGCTCGGCACGTCGCGACCACCCCAGAGGATGACCTCGCCGATCATGACCTCCTCGCCCGGTCGCGAGCCCTCGACATTGCCGCCCGTCTCTGCGGCCAGGTCGGCGACGACGGAGCCGGGCTTCATGCCCTCCACCATCGCGCGGGTGACGAGCATGGGGGCCTGTCGCCCGGGCACCGCCGCCGTGGTGATCACGACGTCGGATTCCGCGATGTGAGGCGCGAGCAGGTCGCGCTGGCGCTGGGCACGGTCCTCGCTCATCTCGCGGGCGTAGCCGCCGGCCCCCTCGAGCGCATCGAGGTCGAGCTGGATGAACGTCGCGCCCATGGAGCGCACCTCGTCGGCGCTGGCGGCGCGCACGTCGTATGCCGAGACGCGCGCCCCGAGGCGCTTCGCGGTGGCGATGGCCTGAAGTCCCGCGACGCCCGCGCCGAGCACGAGGACGCGTGCCGGCTGGATGGTGCCCGCCGCCGTCATGAAGAGCGGGAAGAACTTGGGCAGGCGGTCGGCGGCCACCAGCGCTGCGCGGTAGCCGGAGACGAGTGCCTGCGAGGTGAGGGCATCCATGGACTGGGCCCGAGAGATGCGCGGCACGAGATCGAAGGACAGGCCGGTCGCCCCCGCGTCGTGCAGGCCGCGCACGGTGTCGAGGTCGATCGCCGGCGACAGGAATGACACGGCGACCGCGCCCTTCTTCAGTCGCTTGGCCCTGCCGTAGTCGAGTGGTCGCACGGAAGCGACCACGTCGGCGGCAGCGAAGGCGTCGTCCATGCCCGACGTCGGCACGACGAGCGCGCCAGCGGCGGTGTAGTCGGCATCGGCCGCGAAGGCGAGATCGCCGGCCCCTGATTCCACGACGACTTCTAAGCCCAGTTGAGTGAACTTGCCGACGACGGAGGGCACCACGGCCACCCGCCGCTCACCCGGGCGCGTCTCCCGGGGCACGAGCAGTCTCATCCCATACCTCCGGGGGCGAGCCTAGGGGCAGTAGCGTGTTTCGCATGCGCGGACCGGCAGCCTTCATTCGCGGGATTCGCCGACCCGAGGCCTTCCACGGTCACGGCGTACGCCGGGGATTCTTCGAGGGCTGGTACGTCAAGCTGGTCGACCCGGCCCAGCAGGCGCGGTGGGCCCTCATCCCGGGGGTCTTCCGCGGGCGCGACGGCGACGACATCACGGACGAGGCCTTCGTCCAGGTGCTCGACGGCGCCACCGGTCGCTCGTGGTACCACCGCTACGACACGTCCGACTTCACGGCGAGCAGCCAGAGCTTCGACGTGCAGGTCGGGCCCAACCACTTCTCATCCCGCGGCGTGCGACTCGACCTCCCCGGCCTGCGCGGCGACGTGGAGTTCGTTTCCGCATTCGATCCATGGCCGGTGACATGGCGACGCCCCGGGATCATGGGTCCCTACGCCTGGGTGCCGCTCATGGAGTGCTACCACGGAGTGGTCTCCTTCGGGCACGAGTTGCGGGGCGCACTGGACGTCGAGGGCGCCCGGCGGGACCTGACCGGCGGCCGCGGATACATCGAGAAGGACTGGGGTCGCGCGTTCCCCGCCGGCTATGTCTGGATGCACTCCAATCACCTTGCGGGAGCACCCGAAGCATCCCTTGTCGCCTCCGTCGCGATCATCCCGTGGCTGCGCTCGTCCTTCCGCGGATTCATCGTGGGCCTGCGCCTCGGCAGGCGCCTGCACTCCTGGTCGACGTACAACGGATCGAAGGAGCGATCGCTCACCATCGACGACAGCCACGTGCGCTGGAGCCTCGAGGGGCCCTCGGGCCTGCTCGAGCTCAGTGCCGAGCGCGTGCGCGGGGGCCTGCTGCACGCGCCCGTGCGCACGCGCATGCACGAGCGAGTGGAGGAGACCCTCGATGCGACCCTCGGTGTCCGACTGACCGACCCCTCCGGGCAGGTGGTCCTCGACACGACGGCGACGAGCGCCGGACTCGAAGTGCACGGAGACCTCGAGCGATTGCTCGCGGTCGGCACGCGCTAGCGCATCACCCTCAGAAGGGGTCGTCGTCGTCCCGGCGGGCGAGGATCTGCGCGACGACGCGCATCATCATCGCGGCCGACAGGAAGAGCCCGACGAACCCGATGATCCGCAGCGGATTGGCGACCGTGTCGTTGCCGGAGAGACCACCTGCGATGAGCACGAGGCCCGATCCGAGGAGTCCGATCACGCCCACCGCGGTGAAGAGGATGCGGTTGATCCAATGCTCGACGCGGTGACCGTCGGCGCCGGAGTATCGGTCGATCCGCAGGGTCAGCCGGCCGTTGCGCGCCTGGAGCGCGAGGTCCTCGCCCACCTGGGGCATGGATCGCAGGATCGGCAGCGCCCGCACGAGCTCGCGCGTGAGCTGGTCGCGAGGATCGAGTTCCTGGTGGGCGACGATCTCGCCCATGCGCTCCTGCGCAGCGGGACCCATGCGGAAGTCGGGATCCAGGGCGCGCAGCGTGCCGTCGAGGGTGAGGATCGCGCGCGCGAGGATCGTGAGCGAGGGCGGGGCGCCCACGCCGTGCCGGTCGAGGACGCGGATGATCTCCGAGATCGCCGCCGGGTCGAAGCCGCCACCTTGCAGCGTCGTGAGGACGACGCCCAGGTCGAACTCCAGCGACGAGATGTCGATGTTCTCCCCCGCCTGCCCGGCGACGCGGCGCACCGCCCGCGCGAGAACGGAGGGGTCGCGCAGGGTGAAGCCGAGCGCCATCTGCTGCAGGCCTTCGAGCGTGACTGGATCGATCCAGCCGACAGCTCCGAAGTCGATGAACCACAGCGTGCCGGCGCTGTCGACCATCACGTTCCCCGGATGCGGATCGGCGTGGTAGACGCCGTCGGCGAGGATCTGCGAGAGGAAGGAATCCATCAGGTGCCGGGCGAGCTCTGCTCGCGGTACGCCGCAGGCGTCCACGGCGGCCTGATCCGACACCGGCGCGCCGGCCACCTCGTCCATGACCAGCACGCGCCGCGTCGTCATGTCGGCGTAGATCTCCGGGAGGTCCACTCCCTCATCGGCAGCCCTGGCACGGCGCATGGCGGCGTTGTTGGCCGCCTCGCGAGTGAAGTCGAGCTCCTCGGTGATGCCCGCGACGAGCTCGCGGGCCAGGCCCAGGACGCCGACCCGCTTCGCGGCGGCCGACCTCCGCTCGAGGCTCCGCGCACCGCCGATGAGGACGCGTCCGTCGATGGCGACGCTCTCCTCCACGTCCGGGCGCTGCACCTTGACGATGACGCGGCGGCCATCGCGCAAGACAGCGCGGTGGGTGACGCCGATCGAGGCAGCAGCGAGGGGCTGCTCGTCGAAGCTGATGAAGATGGCGTCGAGAGGTGCGCCGAGCTCCTGCTCGACCACGGAGCGCACGGTCGCGAAGGGCAGGCCCGGCACCGATGAGCGCAGCTCGGCGAGCTCCTCCGTGATGACCGGCGGCAGGAGGTCATCACGCGTGGAAGCGATCTGCCCGAACTTGACGAGCATGCCGCCCGACTCCTCGAGCGTGAGCCGCAGCGCGCGCGCGGTCTCCGGTGAGAGGAGCTCCGAACGCGAGGCGAGCCGCCGGCCAATGAGGCCGTTCTTGCGCGCGATGCGGGCAATGTGCGCGAGGCGACGCGTGACAGCGATCCGTGCCTTGAGCGCCCTGATGGGCCGGGGGAACCCGCTGCGCCCACGACGGGGACGGAGCATGGCATCGATCACCAGGCTCGCGACCAGGGCGACGATGAGGGCGTATCCGAGCCACGTGATCACCAGGAGGAGGGTCGCGTTGGAGTCGTTCTCGAAGTCGATCTCGACATTGCCCTGGATCTGCAACGCCAGCAGGGCCAGGCCGCCGAAGAAGCCGATGACGCCCGCGGCCAGCGAGCGCAGGCGACCCCGACGGACGTCGAGGATCCTCGCCGAGAGCCAGCCCATGAAGAGGGAGGCGACAAACACGATCGTGACGACGACGATGAAGTCCCAGATGGATCCCTCGCTCTGAATCACGGCCACATGCTCCCATGGCCCCACTCCCGTCGGGATGGCGTCCTGTGATGCGGCTCACGCCTTCGCGAGCCAGTGCTCGCCCGGATGTCGCCGCAGGTGATCCTGGAATACATCAGCACGACACATTGGCTCCGTACAACGGAGGCAATGCCTGCACCACCCGCTCCCACAAGGAGGAACACCGTGATCCGCTCCACCCCGGCCGGCGCCTCGATCCCGCTCACCGGCACGTGGTTCTCGCGCGTGGGCCTGCGGCCCTACGAGCTGCTGGGCGTCGCAGAGCACACCGGCGGGACCCGGGCTCCGATCCGCACCCTGCCTCGCCTCGATCTGGCTGCCTAGCCTGCCTGCGGACAGGCTCGATCTGGCCGCCTAGCCTGCCCCGCACGGGCAGGATGGGGGCATGGCCAAGACCCCGCTCCTTCCCCGGCGCTGGCGCCCACCCCAGGACGTCGGCCTGCGCGGTCCCTTCGCCCCGAATCAGGCGCTCGCCCATCTCGACGTGATCCCGCTGCCCGGCTCGGGCGCGGAGGATGTCGCGGTCGACGCCTCCGGCGCGGTCTACACCGGCACTCGCGAGGGCTACCTGCTGCGCATCTCACCGGACGGTCGCACCATCGATCGCATCGCCCAGACCGGGGGGCGGCCCCTGGGCATCGAGGTCCACCCGGAGGGCTGGCTCGTCGTCTGCGACGCGCACCGCGGACTCCTGCGCATTGATCCCGCGACAGGCACCATCAGCGAACTGGTCACGGCCATCGATGGACGACCGATGCGCTTCACCAACAATTGTGCGGTCGCCCAGGACGGCACGATCTACTTCTCCGACTCGTCGCTGCACTACGGCCTCGACGAGTTCAAGGGCGACATCCTGTCCCACACGGGCACGGGCCGGCTCATCCGACGCGACCCCGACGGCACCGTGACGGTGTTGCTCGACGACCTCGACTTCGCCAACGGCGTGGCCCTCGCGCAGGACGAGTCCTTCGTGCTCGTGGCGGAGACCGGGGGCTACCGGGTCACGCGACTCGACCTGACCGGCCCGGAAGCGGGGCGACGCTCCGTCGTCATCGACAACCTCCCGGGCATGCCCGACAACATGTCCACGGGCAGCGGCGGCACCTTCTGGATCGCCCTCCCTTCCGCTCGCAACAAGCTCCTCGATCTGCTCCTGCCCCGGCCGGGCTTCCTGCGCTCCGCCGTCTGGGCGATGCCCGAGCGACTCCAGCCGGATGCCACTCGCATCACGTGGGTGGTGGGCATCGACGGCGAGGGCGACGTCATGCACAACCTGCAGGCCTCCGGGGAGCGCTTCCACTACGTCACCGGCGTCCGCGAGCACGAGGGCAGGCTCTACCTCGGCAGCCTGGTCGAACCCGGCATCGCCACGGTCGCCCTCGCGTGACACATCGGCGAAACACGCGGCTGCTAGGACTACGCGCGTGAAGACCGTGACGGGGGTGCCGGCGTACGACGAGATGTACGCCGGTGACGACGCCCGCCCGCCGCAGGCAGAGCTGCATCGGGTGCTCGGGCGGCTCAGCCCCGAGGAACTCCACGATCGGGCGCGCCTCCGTGATGCCTATCTCGACCGCAACGGGATCACGTTCACCCTTGGTGAGCGTGAACGCCCACTGCCCATGGACCTCATCCCCCGCATCCTCACGACAGAGGAATGGGCGGTCATCGAGGCCGGCGTCATCCAGCGCATCGAGGCACTCGAGATGTTCCTCTCCGACGTCTATGGTCCGGGCGAGGTCCTCGCCGACGGCATCGTGCCGCGCCGCCTGGTCACGACGTCCACCCACTTCCACCGCCAGGCCTGGGGGATGCAGCCCCCCAATGGCGTGCGCATCCACATCTCCGGCATCGACCTCATCCGCGACGAGGAGGGACGCTTCCGAGTCCTCGAGGACAACCTGCGCAATCCGTCCGGTGTCTCCTACGTGCTGCAGAACCGCCGGACTCTCGCGCACGTGCTGCCCGAGGTCTTCGCCGGTCACGTCGTGCGACCCGTCGCGGAGTACCCCGAGCGACTGGAGAAGGCCCTGCGCCAGGCCGCACCCGTGAGCAATCCCGTGATCGTCGTCCTCACCCCGGGCGTGCACAACTCCGCGCACTACGAGCACGCCTTCCTCGCGCGCAACATGGGCGTCGAGTTGGTCGAGGGGCGCGATCTCTACTGCCGCGACGATCGAGTCTGGATGCGCACGACGCTCGGCCCCCGGCAGGTCGACGTGATCTACCGCCGCATCGACGACGACTACCTCGACCCGCTGCAGCTGAGACCCGACAGCATCCTCGGCGTCCCGGGCGTGCTCAACGCCGCGCGCGCCGGCAACGTGACGATCGCCAACGCCGTCGGCAACGGAGTGGCCGATGACAAGGCGATCTACCCCTACGTGCCCGCGCTCATCCGCTACTACCTCGGTGCCGACCCGATCCTTCCCAACGTCGATACCTACGACCTGGCCGACGAGGACCAGCGCGCGCACGTCTTCTCCCAGGTCGAGCGCATGGTGATCAAGCCCAGCGACGCGTCCGGTGGCTACGGACTCCTCATGGGCCCGAGCGCGTCGCAGGAGCAGATCGAGCAGACGCGCGCAGCCGTGGAGTCGCACCCGCGCGGCTGGATCGCCCAGCCGGTGGTCACCTTCTCCACCTGCCCGACCGTCGTCGATGGGGGCCGTGTCGAGGCACGCCATGTCGACCTGCGCCCCTTCGCCGTCAACGACGGCGATGAGATCTACGTGCTGCCCGGAGGGCTCACGCGCGTGGCGCTGCCCGAGGGAAGCCTCGTCGTCAACTCCAGCCAGGGCGGGGGCTCGAAGGACACCTGGGTCCTGGACTCAGCCGGGGCAGAGTCGCGCCCGCAGCCCCGACCGCGGCGCCGCGCGTCCGTCGAGCCCGATCTGCCCGCGCGCCACGAGGCACCGCGCACGCATGACGAGCGACTGCAGCAACAGGAGCGCCAGCAGCAGCAGGGAGCGTCATGCTGAGCCGCATCGCTGAGTCCTTCTTCTGGATCGGCCGCTACCTCGAGCGAGCCCACGCGAGTGCCCGCATGGTCGCGGAGCACCACCAACTCATGGTCGAGGAGGCCCCCGCCGATGAGGCGGCTGCCTGCGCGATGCTCCTCGACGCTCTCTCCCTGTCCGACATGAGCGCCGAGGGCAGCGTCGACCTCGTGAGCACCGTTCTGGGCACACCGGAGCGCTCCTCCACGGTCGCGGGGGCTATCGCAGCGGCACGGGCCAACGCACTCGCCGTGCGCGACGTGCTGTCCGTGGAGGTCTTCGAGGCACTCAACGCCGCGCACCTGTCCGTGGTGCGCGGACTCGGCCTGGCGCGGATCGACAGTCCGGGAGTGGCACTGCATCGCGTCGTCGAGCGGCTGCTCGTGGTGCACGGAGTCATCGCCTGGGCCATGCCCCGCGACGAGGCCTACCACTTCCTCGTGCTCGGCCGATCGCTTGAGCGCATCGACATGACCGCACGCCTGCTGGCCGTGCAGCACGACGCCCTCTGGCCGGAGTCCGGGCCCGTGGCGACACTGCGCTCAGCTGCCGCCCACTCCGCCTACCTGCGCCGCGCTGCCGTCGACGGTGACGGCGTCCGCGAGTTCCTCGTCCTCGACCCGGACTTCCCGCGTTCCATGCGACGCAGCGCCGTGGAGGCCGAGGACTCCGTGCGTTCGATCATGGCCCTCGGTGCCGGCGGAGGCACGGAGCTGCTGCGCGAGGTCGGCATGCTTCGCTCCTCGCTCGAGTTCGCCGTCAACCCGAGTCCCGATGACGTCGATCGTCTCGCCGAGCAGGCGCGGGTCGCCGCCATGACCGCATCCGACATCGCCGACGCGGCGTTCTTCCGTCAGTCCGGCACGATCGTGTGGAGCCACTGATGGGCGGCGTGCCCGAGCCCGGCACCGGCCGACGCCTGCACATCTCGCACCGCACCGGATACCGATACGCCGGCCTCGTCGATGCGAGTTTCAACGAGGTGCGCATGACGCCCCTGCATCGCGATGGTCAGGCACTGCTCTCGCACGCACTCCACGTGACGCCGAGTGCCGCCGTGCAGTCCTACGTGGACTACTGGGGGGCCCACGTGGAATCCTTCGACGTGCACGAGCCCCACGACCGCCTTGAGGTGGTCTCGGTGAGCACGGTCGACACGCCAGCGCACCGACGCATCGACAAGCGCGCGACCTGGGACACCGTGACCTCCGACGCCGTCGCGGACCGATGGGCCGAGTACCTCACCGCCACGGGGTATGTCGACGATGCCGCGCTCGACCCCCTGCGTGTGGCCATTGTCGACGAGGTGCGACGCGCACCCAGTCCTCGGGAGGCCGTCGAGACAGCCGTCGCCGCCGTGCGCGATCGCATCGCCTACACCCCCGGTGTCACCACCGTTTACACGACCGCACGCGAGGCATGGTCGGAGGGCCACGGCGTGTGCCAAGACTTCGCCCACGCCACGCTCGCCCTCCTGCGCGCCGCACGCATCCCCGCTCGCTATGTGAGCGGCTATCTGCACTCTCTCGAGGAGCGCGTCGGGGAGACCGTGGCCGGGGAGAGCCACGCGTGGGTCGAGTACTGGGACGGCGATTGGCACTCCGTCGATCCCACGAACGATCGCGAGGTGGGGCCGGCTCACGTCCTCGTCGCGCGCGGTCGTGACTATGCCGACGTGCCGCCGCTCAAAGGCATCTACGCCGGCGGCGCAAGCGAGGCGCTCGGCGTCGTCGTCGAGATCACCCAGCAGCCGCGCTAGACGCGCTTGCCGAGCGCGTCGGTGAGGCGCAGCAGGGCAGGGCTGCGATCCCCCTTCGGCACGACCGCGCGGATCATCCCCAGCTCGTCCGATGCCATGGCCTCGGCGAGCGCGGTGTCGAGTTCGTCCTCCGTCGTCGCGAGCCAGCCGCGACCGGTGCCGAAGACGGTGGGCAGGTGCTCGGCCTGCAGCGCCGGGATGTCATTGAAGGCGCCATCCTTCATGGGCCGCTGGGTGCCGTAGCCGTGGTTGTCGAGCACGAGGATGACCGGCTTCACTCCGTGGAATGCCGCGGTGGCTGCCTCGAGACCCGTCATCGCAAACGCGCCATCGCCCACGAGCACTACGGGCCGCAGGTGCGGCTCGGCGATGCCCGCGCCCAACGCACCGGGGACGGCGTACCCCATGGTGGCGTAGTAGGCGCTCGCCAGGCACCAGTGAGGCGCGGTGAGGTCGACGGACGCGAAGAGGCACTCCCCGGGGTCCACGAGGAGGCCGTGGCCTTCGTCGAGATGAGCGTCGACGGCGGCGATGACGCGCGCGACGCTCAGCGGCACGCCCGCCTGGGGAGTGAAGTCGGGGCGGGGATGCGCGGGCGTCGTGACTGCCACGCCCTCCGTGCTCGCTGCCTCCGCGAGCGCGGGAAGGAAGGCCCACAGTGGAACGTCCTTGTAGGTGCGCAGGCCGATGGTCACCTCGGTGTCCTGCGCGTCGATGTGCCGATGCGGATCGAGGTGGGCGGTGAAGGCACCCATCGTGAGATCGGTGTTGAGGACGCCGAAGCTCACCACGGTGCTCGCGCTCTCGACGCGCTCGACGACCTCGGGAGACGACACGGCGCCCATGTAGACGCCCAGGGAGAGCGGATGGCGTTCGGGGAAGAGGCCCTTGGCCAGCGAACTCGTCGCCACCGGCACCTGCAGTCGCTCGGCAGCCTCGACAAGCGCCGGGCCAAGTCCGCGTCGCCACACCATGGCACCCGCGTGGACGACAGGAGTGTGTGACCCAGCGAGCACCTCCATCGCATCGGCCACCGCGGCACGCAGGCGGTCATCGTCGACGGGCGGCAGGTGAGCGCGCAGGTGCTCCTGCCGTGGGGGCGCGATGGGCACCTCCACCATGTCGCGCGGAATCTCGAGGTAGCCGGGGCGCTGCTGCGAGAGCACCTCGGCGATCACGTGGTCGATCTGATCCGCGGCGATGGCCGGGTTGTCGATCACCGCCTGCGCGCAGGTGAGCTCCTCGAAGACGACGAGCTGGGAGTCGAAGTTGCGGATCTTGTGGTGGAGCAGCACGTCGCCCGCGCGCTCGCGCAGGCCCGGCGCACCCGAGATGACGAGGAGGGGCACCTGCTCCGCCCACGCACCCGCGACGGCATTGGCGATCTTGAGGCCACCTACGCCGTAGGTGACGCCCACGACGCCGAGGCCCTTGAGTCTCGCGTAGGCGTCGGCGGCGAATGCCGCTCCCTGCTCGTCGGCGGCCACGAGCATGGGGAAGCCCACCTCCTCGAGATCGGCGAAGAGGCGCAGGGCGTAGTCGCCGACGATGCCGAAGCCGCACTCGACCCCGCGCTGGCGCAGGCGGTTGGCGAGATGCTGCGAGATGGTGAGTTCGTCCACGCGGGAAGGGTAGTCGTCAGGCCTCGAGCTCGGGATGCACGTCCCCCGGGGGCATCTCCTCGCGGGCGCCCGCGACCCATCCCACGAGCTTGAGGCCGTAGCCAACCGACGGGCCGATGAGGAGCGCGAAGAGCACAGTGCCCACGCCGACGGTGCCACCGAGGAGCCAGCCGATCGCGAGCACGACGACCTCGATCGACAGGCGCACGGGAGTGACGGCGATGCCCGTGCGCTCGTGGATGCCGGTCATGAGCCCATCGCGCGGCCCCGGGCCGAGGTTGGTCGTGAGGTAGAGCCCGCTGCCGATGCCCACGAGCGCGATGCCGCCGAGGACCTGCGCGAGCCGCCAGCCGAGCGACTCTGGCGTCGGGAGCACGCCGATCATCACCTGCAGAGCGAGTGCGATGACGATCGCGTTGGCGATGGTCCCGAGGCCGGGGCGCTCGCGCAGCGGGATCCACATGAGCAGCACGACGACGCTGGTGAAGAACGTGGCCAATCCAATGGCGATCCCGGTGCGCACGGAGATGCCCTGCGCGAAAACGGTCCATGGCGCATTGCCCAGAGTCGCATCGACGAGCATCGCCTCGCCCGTGCCGAAGAGCCACAGGCCGAGGATGAGGACGACGAAGGTGCGCGGGCCGCTGCGCCAGCGAGAGCCCTCGCTGCGCCAGCGCGTCCGCGGGATGGTGCGGGATGGGATGACGCGATGCCACACCTCGCGCATTCCCACGTGCGCGGACACTACCGCTAGTCGCGAGCGCTACTCGATGATGGCCCGCCGCGGACCGATGCTCCAGGCGAGGTAGTTCCACGCCCAGTCGGCCAGGACGCTCACGCGATTGCGGCCGCCGGCGAGATAGGCAATGTGGAGGCCGAGCCACGCCAGCCACGCGGGCGTGCCATGCAGCCGCAGTCCCTGAGGTGTCTCGGCTACGGCGCGACGACGGCCGATGGTTGCCATCTGCCCCTTGTCGAAGTAGCGAAAGGGCTCCATGAGCTTGCCCGTCGCGAGCGCGGTGATGTTGCGCGCTACCTGCCGGCCCATCTGCATGGCCACGGGAGCCACCATCGGGAGCGGTGCGCCACCGTCGGGGCTGAAGGCCGCCGTATCGCCGATCACCCATACGTCGGGCACGCCGGGCAGGCGCAGGAACTCGTCGACGATGAGGCGGCGCGAAGGCCCGGTGGCCGCGAGGTCGCGCCATTGCTCGGGGGCGGCCACGCCCGCGGCCCACACGACCGTGCCCGCGGGCAGGATCTCACCGGACTTCAGGTGCACATCACGCTCGTACATCCGATCGACCGCGGTGTCGACCTTCACCGTGACCCCGAGTTGCTCGAGCTCCTCCTTGGCGTGTGCGCTGGAATCCTCCGAGAAGGACGGGAGCAGCCGCGGACCAGCCTCGACGAGCGTCACGGACGCCCTGTCGGCGATATCCGGGTACTCCCGCACCAGGCTCGCCTGCAACTCCGCCACGGCGCCGCTCACTTCGACGCCCGTGGGTCCTCCGCCGACCACGACGACGCGCAGCGACTCACGCGGCAGACGCCCCTCCTGCACTTCCTCATAAGTGTTGAGAAGGCGCATCTTGATGCGCCGGGCATCGGCGATCGACTTCATCTGGAGCGCGTGCTCCTCGACACCGGGGATGCCGAACGTCGTCCCGACGCTTCCGGTCGCGATCACCAGCTGGTCGTAGCCGACGTCCTGGCCGTCGTAGAGCCGGATGCGATGCGCCTGAGGGTCGATGCGCACGACGTCTCCGCGGATGAAGGTCACGCCGGGAATCGCCGCGCGCACGGGGTAGGCGATGTCGTCTTCGGGGAGCGCGCCGGTCGCCACCTGGTAGAGCAGCGGACTGAAGAGCTGATAAGGATGACGATCGACGAGTACGACGTCGATGCGGGGGGACTTGCGCAGCAGCTTGGCCGCATCGAGGCCGGCGAAACCCGCACCGATGATGACGACCTTCATGCGCTTCATCACGGGATGCTCCCAGTGGCGGCGGGAATGTGCCAGTCGACCGGGCCTCCACTCAGGAGGGGCACACCTCAGCAAGCGGCCGAGCCGACGATGTCGTCGCCGTGAGCTCGGCATACAGCCGAGCGCACTCCGCCGCGACGGTGCCGCTCTGCAGGACCACCTCGCCCAGGATGGCCACGGCCTCGTCGACACCGGCGGCATCGCGGACAGCGAGCAACTGGCCGAGCACCTGGTCGTAGGGAGATAGCGATGAACCGGCCGTCGGCGGCGCGGACAGCCGAGCACGATCGGCGTCGGTCAACTCGGGGAGTTCGACGCCGTGGCGATGCGCCTGCGCGGCAACGACCTCGGAGACGGTGGGGAGGTCATCGACCGCCGTGCCGTCGTCGCTGCTCCAGGCGCCCCAGACGAGCGCCCCCACCACCCCGAGGGTGATGACAGCGAGCACGATGACCACGACACGAGCCACGCCATGAGGGTACGTCGTGACAGCGGGTCCACGCTGAGCGAGACGCCAGCGCCTACAGTGCCGATATGGGTCATTCGTCCCCCCACGCCAGCAATGACTCCTCCGTCGGCACGGATCGGCGCTGGTGGTCCCTCGTCGGGCTCTGCCTCGTCACCGCGCTCGTGTGGGTGACCGCCAGCGACATCTCCATCGCCCTCCCGACTATCGCCAAGGACCTTGGCGGGTCGATGGACACGCTGCAGTGGGCGGTCAACGGCTACTTCCTCGCCGGCGCACTCATCATCGTGGGTGGCCGCGTGGGCGACATCTACGGCAGGCGCCTGGTCTTCGCGATCGGCACCATTCTCATCATCGTCGGGTCCGTCGTCGCCGCGCTCGCTCCATCGCCCATCGTCTTGATCATCGGGCGCGTGCTCGAGGGCATCGGGGCTGCGGCCATCCTGCCCACGGCGCTGGCGATGATCGCCGTCATCTTCACCGGCAAGCAGCGCGACACCGCGATCGCCGCATGGATCGCCGTCTGCTGGGGCGCCCAGGCGCTCGGGCCGCTGGTCGGCGGTGCGATCGTCGAGGGACTGTCATGGCGCTGGATCTTCTGGATCAACCTGCCCATCGGCATCGCGGCCCTCGCACTCACCTGGTGGGCCACGCCGGAGACGCGCGACGTCAACACCGCGCGCCGCATCGATATCCCCGGCGTCATCACGCTCGTGGGCAGCATCTTCCTGCTGTCCTGGGCCCTGGTGCAGTTCGACACTCTCCCCACGGCGCTCTTCGACGCCATGATCATCGGGGCAGTGCTGCTCCTCGTCGCCTTCATCCTCATCGAGCGCCGCGTGGCCAACCCGGTCATCAAGCTCTCGGTCTTCCGCATGAAGCGCTTCGACGGCGCGGTGCTCGCCAATCTCATCGCCAACTTCGTCTTCGGCGGCGTCATCTTCTTCATGGCGCTCTACCTGCAGGTCGTCGAGGGCTACGACCCCCTGACCGCAGGCCTCCTGCTGCTCCCCGCCACGATCCCGATCCTCATCGTGAATCCCCTGGGCAACTGGCTCGGCCAGCGCTTCGGCCCCGCATGGCCGACCGCCGTGGGCATGGCCTGCCTCGCCGTCGCTGCGTTCTTGCTGCTCGATCTCACCGGCGACTACTCGCAGCTGATCGCGCCCTTCATCCTCATCGGCATCGGCATCGGCCTGCAGATCACGCCCTGCGCGGCCACGGCCGTGGAGAATCCCGGCGATGCCGGCGAGGGAGTGGTCTCGGGCGTCTTCAAGGCCGCCTCCATGATCGGCGGCTCGCTCGGCGTGGCGGTCGGCACGGCCGTCTTCCAGAGCAGCGCCCGCGGCCAGCTCGAGTCGATTCTCAGCAACCCGCCGGCCGAGACGCTCGCCAAGGTGCTCGACGTGCTCACCGGCGGCCTCACCCTTGACGACGTCGCCTCGCTCATCCCGGGTGACGCGCGCCAGGTGATCACCGAGGTCTTCGACGCCGCGGTCGGCATGGCGATGTGGCCGACCATTGCCGTGTCGCTCATCGGCGTCATCGTGGCTATCGTGCTGCTACGCGGGAAGGCTCCCGCGGGTGGCATGGGCCACTAACCCCCTGAAGGACGGCATCGTGAGCATCAGCGTGGGCGACCGCATCCCCGACGTGACCCTGCGGGTCGTGACCGAGACGGGCGCCGACCCCGTCGCCAGCGTCGACCTCCTCGGATCCGGACGCGTGGTGCTCTTCGCCGTCCCAGGGGCCTTCACGCCGACCTGCTCCAGCGTCCACCTGCCGTCGTACGTCGAGACCGCGGGCGAGCTGTCCGCCGCCGGCGTGGACCGCATCGTCTGCCTGTCGGTCAACGACCCCTTCGTCATGGCCGCCTGGGGTGCCTCGCAGGGAGTTGGGCCGGAGATCACGATGGTCTCCGACGGCAACGCCGAGTTCACCGAGGCGGTCGGCATGGGCGTCGATGCCTCGCGCGCCGGGATGGGCATGCGGTCGAAGCGCTACGCCATGGTGATCGAGGACGGCGTGGTCACGACCTTCCTCCCCGAGGAGGACGGATTCTCCGCCATCGCGAGCACCGGCCAGTGCGTGGTCGACGCGCTCAAGGCCTGACGGGAAGGCACCGCGGGAAGTCGCCCGTGTAGGCGACGGTGAGCGAACGCGTGGGGCGCGTCAGCGCCACGTAGAGATCGGTGCCCCTGCGTGCCGCCTCGGCGTCGATGAGGTCGGGCTCGACCACGAAGACGTCGTCGAACTCCAGCCCCTTGGCCTGCGCGACCGTGAGGACCGACACGACGGCATCGAGTCGGTCATCGCCATGGCCCACCATGCCCTCGGGCAGCACGCCGCGCAGTCGCTCCTCGATCCCGTCGACGAGCGACGGCGCCGTGATGACGGCGACCCGCCCGGCGTCCTCCTGCCGCGCGGCAGCGACGACGAGTTCGGCGATATCCCCAACGGTGCTCAGGCCCACGATCACAGGGTCCTCACCGTCGCGGATCGACTCCACGGGGGCCGGCTCACGGCCGCAGGCGAGCAGCACCTCGCGCGCAAGGTCCATGAAAGGCCGCGGGGTGCGGTAGTTGACCGTGAGGCGCTCCACGCGCCAGCGCTGCTCGGTGCGATGCCGCGACTTGGTGATGTCGCGCAGCGCCGTCGCCCAATCGCTCGCACCGGCCGCAGACGCGGTCTGGTCGAGGTCGCCCACCACCGTCATGGACAGCGAGGGGCATCGCCGGGCCAGCACGCGCCATGCCATCGGCGACAGCTCCTGCGCCTCGTCCACGACCACGTGTCCGTAGACCCACTCGCGATCCTCGGAGGCTCGGTCCGCCACCGACAGGATCTCCCGGGGACCGGAATACCTATCGAGGAGTTGCTCTGCGGAGACCCCGCGCGTGCCGGTCATCTCAAGCACGGACTGGGCGTATTCCTGCTCGGCGCGCCGCTCGGCATCGGCGCGGGCCTGGGCCTGACGCTCGGCCTCGTCCTCGACTCCGAGGAGTTCGGCCGCCTCGTCGAGGAGGGGTACGTCGGCCGGCGTCCACGCTGCCCCCCGCGGACGCTCGAGGAGGGCGCGGTCATCCGCGCGCATGCTCGGGGCGGCAGCCGCCAGGCGAGCGGGATCGGCGTACAGATCGGAGAGGAGCTGCTCGGGCGTGACGGGCATCCACGCGAGATTGACCTCGCGGCGCACGTCGCGGGAGTCGCGGAGGTCGCCGATGAGGATGTCGCGATGACCGTCGACATCCTGTTGGCGCGCCTCGGCCAGCTCTCGCGCGAGGGCATCGAGGAGGGTGAGCGCGAACGTGCGGCGTGCGACGTTGTGCGGGCGCCGCGACGCACGCGCGCGATCGCGGGCGGAGACGACCATCTCGGGGGTCATCACGATCGTCGTGCCGCCGACGTCGAGCTTCCGCGGACCGTCCGGCACGCGCTGGCGCGCGCGCACCGCGCGGTGGATGACGTCCGCCATCGCGGATCGCCCCTTGACCGCCGCGATCTCCGCGGGCTCCCACGCGGTCGCGTCCAGTCCCGGGTAGAGCTGGCCGGGCGTGGACAGGACGGCCGAGGTCTCCCCCAGCGCGGGCAGCACCTGGCCGATGTAGTGGAGGAAGATCCGGTTGGGGCCCACGATGAGCACGCCGCTGCGGGCGAGGCGATCGCGATGCGTGTAGAGCAGGTACGCCGCCCTGTGCAGGGCGACCACCGTCTTGCCGCAGCCGGGTGCGCCCTCGACCACGAGGATCCCCTCGAGCGGTGAGCGCACGATGGCATCCTGCTCGGCCTGCATCGTGGCGACGATGTCGTGCATGCGGCCCGTGCGGCGCGCGGCCAGCGCCGCCATGAGCACTCCGCCGCCCTGCACGTCCTCGGCTTGGACCCCCGAGTCGCCCTCCGCGAGTGCCGAGAGGTCGAGCACGTCATCCTCGAGCGAGGTGACTTCGCGTCCGGACGTCACGATGTGGCGACGGCGCACGACGCCTCGCGGATCCGCGGAAGTCGCTTGATAGAAGGGCTCGGCGGCCGGCGCGCGCCAGTCGGTGAGAAGCGGTCGCTGCTCGTCATCGGCGAGGCCGAGACGGCCGATGTAGCGCGACTGGCCGTCGGCGAGGTCGAGCCGGCCGAAGCACAGCCGGGTCTCCGCGGCCTCGAGTGCCTGGAGCCGCTCGGTGTAGAGCTTGACGAAGGCGTCCTGCTCGGTCATCGCCGCAGGGGTCCCGGCCGTCTGATCGTGCTGGGCCCGGCGGAGGTCCTCGCGGGTGCGGCGGCGCACCTCGTCGAGTCGGTCGTAGAGGGAGCCCACCACCGCGCGTTCGGTGGCGAGCTCGCGCTCTCGGCTGACCCCCATGGCATGCCTCCCGTTTAAGGGGAGGATCGATCATGCCGCACCCGCGACCGGACGGCCCGCCGGGGGCTTCCGCGTGAGGGCCGGGGCCTAGGCCAGGGAGCACGACGCGAGATGTGCGAACCTGGGGTGGATTCGGCCCTGGAAGGGCGCTTTCTACCCAAAGTTCGACGCTGAGTCCGTTAGACGCTGAGTCCGTTGGACGCCGAGTCGGTTAAACCCCCAGCACAATGAAGCCCGCCGGGGGCTTCCGCGTGAGGGCCGGGGCCTAGGCCAGGGAGAAGCTGCGCTTGGTCCAGTCGGCCCAGTCGATGTTCCACATGGCGCCAGGGCCCTCGTACCAGTCGAGGTCCACGCCCGTGCCTTCGGTGATGACCGGGTCGCCTTCGAAGGCGTTCTCGTAGAACCAGATGGCGTCTTCCATCGACATATTGGTGCAGCCGTGAGATGTGGACGCGACGCCCAGGTTGTAGAGGTTCCACGGCGCGGCATGCAGGTACTCACCGCTGGGCGTGAGGCGCAGGGCGTAGGGGACGTTGACGTCGTAGGGCTCGCGGGGCCCGGGGTTGACCATCCGCTTCATCTCGTAGCGCTCGAGGATCGTCTTGACGCCGGATGCGGTCTCCCAGGTCGGCTTGCCGAGTGAGACGGGCACCTTGCGGAGCGTGACGCCGTCGCGCTTCACCTTGCCCACCAGCTTGTCCGCCGGGATGGTGAAGATGAGCTCGCGTCCGACGCGGAACTTCACCTTCGGGTCATAGCTCGCGAGGCCGTTCTTCTTCCAGTCGAAGTCGACCTTGACGTCGGTGTAGGCGGGCCAGAATTCCTTGGGCCGGAAGGCCATCGTCGTGTCATTGGGCCAGCTCCACGCCGCAATGCCGAAGGGCTTGCTCGCGGTCACGGTGGCAGCCTGCTCGAGCTTCGCCTTCTGCTTGTCCGGCACGGGATACGCGAACTCGATGCGGATGACGGTGCCCACGCCGTAGAGGTCCTTGACGCGCGTGGGATAGATGGTGGAGATCAGGGCTGGGTCCTTGTCCCACTCGAGGACGTTGATATCGGGGGTGTAACTGCGCGCAGCCTCGGCACCCATCTGCTCAGCGGTGTAGGCAACTGGCTCCGCGCCGTCAGAGGCATCATCATCGACGAGGACGTCGTCTTCGACCGGCGACGGCGTGACGATCGACGCGACCGCGGTCGAGCCCGTCCACGGCGAGGAGAGGCCGAGGGCGACACCGCCCACGATGGCCACGGCAGCGAGCGCGGCAATGCCAGCGATCACGCCCGCGAGGCGCACCACCGCTCCACCCCGCCCCGAATCCGGGCGGGCATGCCTGCCTGCCATGTCCCCTATGGTGGCAAACCCCCTCAGGGTTGTGGCGCATGAGGCGGGTGTGGCGTGGTCACTGTTATGGGCCTGTGACCTGACCCGGGGCCCCCCAGGACCCTCCGAGGGGCGGGGCCCACCTGCGAGACTCGCCCTCGTGGAGGACGACCTCGATCGCAGCATCCTGGCCCTGCTCGGCGCCCAGGGGCGGATGTCCTACGCCGACCTGGCGCGCGAGACCGGGCTGTCGACCTCGGCGGTCCATCAGCGGGTGCGCCGCCTGGAGGAGCGCGGAGTCATCACGGGCTACCGCGCGGTCATCGATCCCCGCGCGATCGGCCTGCCGCTCACGGCGCTCATCGACCTCACCCCACTCGACCCCTCCGCGCCCGACGACATCCCGCAGCGCGTCGATGGCTTCTCGGAGATCGAGTCATGCTGGTCGGTCGCAGGATCGGCGTCCTACGTCGTGAAGGTCCGCGTCACGGAGCCCGCTGACCTCGAGGAGTTGCTGGCACGCATACGCGCGGCCGCTGGGGTCTCGACGCGCACGACGATCGTGCTGTCGACGCCTTTCGAGGGCCGTCCGCCCGTGGCGTGACTCAGGCGCCCATCTCACGAGCGACGGCAGCGGCGAACGCATCGACATCCTCCGGCGTCGTGTCCCAGGAGCACATCCAGCGCACCTCGCCGGTGTGGTCGTCCCAGGTGTAGAACCGGTAGTCGCGCTGCAAGCGCTCGGTGACCGCCGGCGGCAGGATGGCGAAGACAGCGTTGGCATCCACGCGGCGCATCACTTCCACGCCGGGCACCGCGCGCACCGCCGCCTCGAGCCGTCGCGCCATGGCATTGGCGTGGCTGGCATTGCGCAGCCATAGGTCGTCGGTGAGCAGCGCAGAGAGCTGAGCACTCACGAAGCGCATCTTGCTGGCGAGCTGCATCGCCGACTTGCGCAGGAAGGGCACCGCATCGGCGAGATCGGGGTTGAGCACGATGACCGCCTCCGCGCCCATGGCGCCGTTCTTGGTGCCCCCGAACGACACGGCGTCCACCCCGACGTCGGTGGTGATCTCACGCAGGGCCACGCCCAGACTGGCGGCCGCGTTGGCGATGCGCGCACCATCGAGGTGCAGGCGCAGGCCGTGCGCGTGGACGTGGTCGGCGAGGGTCCCGAGCTGGTCGATCGTGTACGCCGTACCGAGTTCCGAGGACTGCGTGATCGTGACGACTGCCTGCTGGGCACGGTGCACGTCCCCCGCGCGTACGGCATGCACGTCCACGAGCTCCGGAGTGAGCAGGCCGTCCTCCGTCGGGACGGTCCACAGCTTCAGTCCGGCGACCTTCTCGGGCGCCCCGCCCTCGTCGACGTTGACGTGCGCGGATTCCGCGCAGATCACGGCCTCCCAGGGCCGGCACATCGCCTGCAGTGCCACGACATTGGCACCGGTGCCGTTGAAGACGGGGAAGACCTCCGCCTGAGAGCCGAAGTGATCGCGCACGAGCCCGCGCAGGCGCTCCGTCTCGTCGTCATCGCCGTAGGCCACTGCATGCCCGGCATTGGCGCGCGCAATCGCCTCAAGCACCTCCGGGTGGATGCCGGCGTAATTGTCGCTGGCGAAGCCGCGCCAGGGTGCGGACATGTCAGGCCTCCGTGAGATCGCGGCGCGCGCCGTTGGGTGTGTCGCCTCCGACGATCCCATGGATCGCCGCGGCGAGATCCACCGTGTCGGTGTAGCCGGGGAACGCCTGGTCGGGCTGGGCCTCGCGCATGGTGGCGTCGACAAGCGCCTTGACGGCGACGACCACCGCGCGCGCGGACGTGTCCTTGAAGGAGTGCGCCAGGCCGCCGACCCAGGTCTCCGCCGCGGCCTTGGCCGTGGCGTAGGCGACGTTGCCGGCTGTGGGCTTGGCCGCTGCCGTGCTGGACACGATGACGTAGCACCCACCGGAGGCGATGAGGGCATCGCGGAAGGCGACCGTGGTCGTGCGCACGGTGCCGAAGACACCCGGTGCGATGGAGTCCCACGCCTCCAGGGCACCGAGGTCGACGGTCTTCGATCCCTGCCACCCGCCCACCAGGTGAATGACCGCGTCGATGCGACCGTGGCGTGCGAGCACGTCGTCGCGGAACCTGATCACGTCATCGACGTCGAGGAGATCGACCACGGCCGCCTCTCCGGAGACGGGCGCGGCCGCACGCTGCGCGAGGTCCTCGCGCCGGTCGACCACGATGACGAGGTGGTGCGCGCCGAGCGCGAGGGCCGTCGCGCGACCGCCCATGCCGGCGCCCAGCACGATGGCGACCGGGCGGCTCACGCCGCCATCCCGGTGATGCCTCGGGCGGAGTCGATGGCCGGCGCGAGCGCCTTGCGCAGCGACTCGTAGAAGACATTGAGCGGGAACTCATCGGGCAGCACCGCGTCGACGGCCTCCTTCGGCTCGGACGGCAGCGCCTGCGCACCGCGCGCCCAGACCGACTGGGGATGCGGCGGCACGAGGGAGCTCACGAACTCGTATGCCGCGAGCCAATGGCCGAGGCGCGAGCGGTCGATTCCCTCGCGGTAGAGCTTCTCCACCTCATCGCACAGGGCGTCCATGCTCTCCTGCACCCGCGACCAGTCGATAACGAGCGTGTTGTCGGTCCAGCGCACGACGCCGGCCTTGTGCAGCCACGCGAAGATGATCTGCCCGGCCAGCCCGTCGTAGTTGCGCACGCGCTCGCCGGTGGTGGGGAAGCGGAAGAGCCGGTCGAAGAGGATCGCGAGGCGCACATAGGGAGCGAGTACCACTCCGCGCTCTTCGAGT
>JAPOKX010000189.1 GCA_029977425.1 Actinomycetota bacterium | reverse complement strand
CCGAGCCGGGCTTGGGCGATCGCGAAGCCCATTCCCTCCTCGGCGAGCAGGTTGGACGCCGGCACCCGGACGTTGTCGTAGACGATCTCGGCGTGGCCGTGCTGGTCCTGCCAGCCGAACACCGAGGTGGAGCGCAGGATGTTGACCCCGGGGGTGTCGATCGGCACCAGGATCATCGACTGCTGCTGGTGGGAGGCCGCGTCCGGGTTGGTACGGCCCATCACGATCAGGATCTTGCAGCGCGGGTCGTTGGCGCCCGAGGTCCACCACTTGCGGCCGTTGATGACGTAGTCATCGCCGTCACGCACGATCGAGGTGGAGATGTTGGTGGCGTCCGACGAGGCCACGTCGGGCTCCGTCATCGCGAATGCCGAGCGGATCTCCCCCGCGAGCAGCGGCTCGAGCCACTGACGTTTCTGCTCGTCATTGCCGGCGAGGACGAGCACCTCCATGTTGCCCGTGTCGGGCGCGGCGCAGTTGAAGGTGGGTGGTGCCAGCGCAGGACTGCGGCCCATGATCTCGGCGAGCGGCGCGTACTGCAGGTTCGTCAGCCCTGCCCCGTGATCGCCGGGGAGGAAGAGATTCCACAGGCCCGCCTCGCGCGCCTTCGCCTGCAGGTCGCGCAGGATCGGGGCCCTGCTCCACGCCCAGCGATCCGGCAGTGCATCGACCTGCTCGGAGAACTCGCGCTCATTTGGATAGACATGCGCGTCCATGAACGCCGTGAGGCGCTCCCGGTACTCCTGCGTCGTGGCATCGAGTGCGAAATCCATGTCCGACCTCCCTCCCGGAGTCTGTCAGCCGCGTGATCAGCCGACGAGGCGGAGGACCTGGTCGAGGCCGTGCAGGGGGCCCCGGGTCCGCGGCAGGAGGAGCGTGCGGATGCCCAGGGCCGCCGCGCCGGCGTCGTCCTTCCACGAGTCGCCCACCATGAGCGCCTCCTCAGCCGTCACGCCGAGCGCGGCGAGCGCCGCGAGGAAGATCTCGGGCTGCGGCTTGACCGCGCCCACCTCGCAGGAGAGCACGACCGCGTCTGCCCGCAGGCCCTCGCGCTCCATCACCGGCCGGATGTCGACTCCGACATTCGACAGCACCGCGGTGCGCACTCCCCGCGCGCGCAGCTCATCGAGCAGTGGCGCGGCATCGTCGTAGGCGCGCCACACGTCGAGCATGACGACGTAGAGAGCCTCGCGGATGCTCTCGGGCACGTGCCCGTCCATCACCCGGTGGAAGACGTCCGCGTGGGCCTCGGGCGAGTGGTCCCGTCCGCTGTCGGGATCGATGACGCGCGCGTGAGACCAGATGTCGTCGAGCCGCTCGAGTACGGCGGCCCGCTCGATCGGCCCGAGTTCCTGGCCCGTGCCCGCGTGCGCCACCGCCAGGTCGAGCCAGGTGTCGGCATCGCCCTGATCGACCAGGGTCGCGTGGAAGTCCAGGAGCACGCCGCGGATGGGGACGGTCACGCATCCACTCCGATCAGGGCGCTCCAGCGCTCGTCCAGGTCCTTGGGGGCGTCGTTCACGGCGACGATCTTGGTCCGCGCCGTGTGGCCGCGCACGATCTCGACATCCCGTGACCGCACACCGAGCGCGTCGGCGAGCGCCCGGACCACCGCGTCATTGGCCCGCCCATCGACCGCGGGGGCGGTCACGGCGACGACGAGCACGGGAGGATCGCCGTACCCTCCGCCCACGAGGGTTCGCGAGGCGCCCGGCCGCACGCGCACCGGGTAGGTCGACATGGTCCCAGCCTAGATAGGCTGATGCGCTGTCCACGACCACCGGAGGTTGGCCCATGTACCGCCAGGTGCCGGCGCACGTCGACCTGCCGGCAATGGAGCGGGAGGTCCTCGACCTCTGGGCCGCCGACGACGTCTTCCACACCAGCCTCGCGCAGTCCGAAGGGCGACCCCTCTGGGTCTTCAACGAGGGGCCTCCCACGGCCAATGGCACGCCGGGCACGCATCACATCGAAGCCCGCGTCTTCAAGGACATCTTCCCGCGCTATCG
>JAPOKX010000188.1 GCA_029977425.1 Actinomycetota bacterium | reverse complement strand
GGCGCAAGGGCCTGTCGATCCAGCGCTACAAGGGCCTCGGCGAGATGAACGCCGACGAGCTCTGGGAGACCACCATGGATCCCGAGCGCCGCGTGCTCCTCCAGGTCACCCTCGACGATGCGGCCCAGGCCGACGAGACCTTCAGCGTGCTCATGGGCGAGGACGTCGAGTCGCGCCGCAACTTCATCCAGCGCAATGCCCGCGACGTCCGCTTCCTCGACATCTAGACCTGACGTCCCCGACACACCAGCCGACAGGAGCCTGACGTGCCCGACGACATCGACGTGATCCCCGCCGGAGGTCGCATCGAGCCGGTCGACCTGCAGACCGA
This sequence comes from Actinomycetota bacterium, assembly GCA_029977425.1. Taxonomy (GTDB): domain Bacteria; phylum Actinomycetota; class Actinomycetes; order S36-B12; family S36-B12; genus Mxb001. The sequence continues at coordinate 1,723 of JAPOKX010000188.1, read as the reverse complement.
GATGCAGCGGTCTTACCTCGACTACTCGATGAGCGTCATCGTCTCCCGCGCGCTGCCTGACGTGCGCGATGGCCTCAAGCCCGTGCACCGCCGCGTGCTCTACGCGATGTACGACGGTGGCTACCGGCCCGATCGCAACTTCTCCAAGTCCGCCCGCGTCGTCGGCGACGTCATGGGCAACTACCACCCCCACGGCGACACGGCGATCTACGACGCTCTCGTGCGCCTCGCGCAGCCCTGGTCTCTGCGCTACCCGCTCGTGCAGGGCCAGGGCAACTTCGGATCCCAGGGCAACGACCCGCCCGCAGCCCAGCGCTACACCGAGTGCCGCATGGCGCCGCTCGCCATGCAGATGGTGCGGGACATCGACGAGGAGACCGTCGACTTCGCGCCCAACTACGACGGCCGCACCCTCGAGCCCGTCGTCCTGCCCAGCCGCTTCCCCAACCTGCTCGTCAACGGGGCCGCGGGCATCGCGGTCGGCATGGCCACCAATCTCGTCCCGCACAACCTCGGCGAGGTCGCCGCGGGCGTGCAGTGGATGCTCGAGCACCCGGAGGCCAGCCGCGAGGAGGCGCTCGAGGCGCTCATCGAGCGCGTGAGCGGTCCCGACTTCCCCACAGGCGGTCTCATCGTCGGCCGCCGCGGCGTCGAGGATGCGCTGCGCACCGGCCGCGGCGCGATCACCATGCGCGCCGTCGTCACCGTCGACGAGGACTCCAAGGGGCGCCAGCTCCTCATCATCACCGAGCTGCCCTACCAGGTGAATCCCGACAACCTCCTGCTGCGCATCGCCGAGCTGGTGAGTGACGGCAAGATCGGCGGCATCGCCGACGTGCGCGACGACTCGTCGTCACGCACCGGCATGCGACTAGTGATCGAGCTCAAGCGCGATGCGGTCGCCCAGGTCGTCCTCAACAACCTCTACAAGCACACGCAACTCCAGGAAACCTTCGGCGCCAACATGCTGGCGCTGGTCGATGGCGTGCCCCGCACGCTCAGCATCGAGCAGTTCGTGCGCTCCTGGATCACCCACCAGATCGAGGTCATCCAGCGCCGCACCCGCTACCGCCTGCGCAAGGCGGAGGAGCGCGCCCACATCCTGCGCGGCTACCTCAAGGCCCTCGACGCACTCGATGAGGTCATCGCGCTCATCCGCGCGTCCGCCACCGTCGACGATGCGCGCACCGGCCTGATGGAGCTGCTCGAGATCGACGAGCTCCAGGCCACCGCGATCCTCGACATGCAGCTGCGCCGCCTCGCGGCACTCGAGCGCCAGAAGATCATCGACGAGTTCGACGAGCTCATGGCGCGCATCGCCGACTACAACGACATCCTCGCCTCCGAGCCGCGCCAGCGCTCCATCGTGAGCGAGGAGCTCGCGGAGGTCGTCAACGACTTCGGTGATGAGCGCCGCACTCAGTTCGTGCCATGGGACGGCGATGTCAGCCACGAGGACCTCATCGCCGAGGACGACGTCGTCGTCACGATCACCTCGGGCGGATACGCCAAGCGCACCAAGACCGACCTCTACCGCCAGCAGCGTCGCGGCGGCCGCGGCGTCAAGGGCGCAGCCCTGCGCCAGGACGACGTCGTCGAGCACTTCTTCGTCACGACGACGCACCACTGGATCCTCTTCTTCACGACCAAGGGCCGCGTCTACCGCGCGAAGGCGTACCAACTGCCCGAGGCCGGTCGTGACGCCAAGGGCCAGCACGTCGCC
>JAPOKX010000187.1 GCA_029977425.1 Actinomycetota bacterium | reverse complement strand
CCGCGGAGATGTCTTCGGCTGCCGATGCGACGCGCAGGCCCATCATGAGCTTGCCGGCCTCGTCGGGCTCGGTGGTGTGCGCGCCGCGGAAGAGGTCGGGGGCGAGGGCGACGAAGCCTGCGGCCGCGAGCCGATCCACCACCGACTGGATGTGGGGCACGATTCCCCACCACTCCTGGATGACGGCGACGCCGGGACCACGCCCCGCGTCGGGGACGGCGAGATAACCGGTGAGGCCGTGCTGGCCGGAGGGAATATCGACGGTGGGCATACGGGAAGCCTAGGAGGTCAACGCCGCGCGATCGACAGGCACGGTGCTGCCGCGGACGACGAGCGTCGTGGGCACGGTCATCTCCTCGGGGGCCGTCGTCTCGCGCCCGAGCATCCGACCGAGGAGGGCATCGGCTGCCATCCGGCCCATCTGCGCCACCGGCTGGCCCACCGTCGTGAGATCGAGGAGCTCGGCGAGCTCGTGGCCGTCGATGCTGGCGATCGCGATGTCCGTGCCCGGCCGGATTCCATGGCGCTGCAGCGCGCGGATCGCGCCAAAGGCCATGTCATCGGACATCACGAAGACGGCGGTGGGTGGATTGGGCTGCGACAGCAACGAGGTCATCGCCGACTCCCCGCCCGCCACGGTGAAGTAGCCGTAGGCCTCGAGCGAGGGATCCGGCGTGAGCCCCGCGCCTTCCATCGCCGTGACGTATCCGAGCGCGCGACTGGCCTGCGAGGTCGATGCCTGAGGCCGACCGGAGATGATCCCGATGCGCTTGTGGCCGAGATTGATGAGGTGTTGTGTCGCCATGCGTCCCGCGGCGGCATCGTCGATGCAGACCGATGGCACCCCGGGCCAACGTACGCCGATGAAACTGGTGGGCAGGCCGATCTCGAGCATGTCGGCGATGGCCGGAGCATCGGTGGGCAGCGTCACCACGATGACACCGTCGACGCGACCGCGCAGTCGGCGCTCGGCCGGCAGGCCGGGGCTCGTCGCGGGATCGCCGACCTCGTAGACAAGCAGGTCGACGTCGCTCTCCTGCAGCACGTCGCTGATGCCCGATAGCACGGTGGAGAAGAACCACCGGTCGATGAAGGGCGTGATCACCGCGACGGTACCGGTGCGTCCACTCGCGAGCCTCGACGCGCTCGGCGAGACAACGTAGTCGAGTTCGGCGGCAACCCGGCGCACGCGCTCGCGCGTCTCGGGATCGACGTGGGGTAGCCCGCGCAGGGCGCGCGAGACGGTGGCGGTGGAGACCCCGGCCGCCTGCGCGACGTCGCGGATGGTGATCGACACGCTTCCCCTCCGCGCCGTGGACGCTGGGAAACAGCGCCGTCGGATTCTGTAACGGTCCGGCTCCGGTTCGGATACAGGCCCGGGCGGCGAGTGTACGGCGCTCCGCCGCGATGCCGCAATCGCTTACACGAAGTCGATGCAGGCGTCGGCCAGGCTCAGGCTTCGGCCAAGCTCCGGGCCACCCCGTCGAGGATGTCCGTCTCGCTTGCCCTCACGGGTAGGCCCGTCCGCCTCACGATCGCCCGCAGCACGAGTGCCCCACCCCCGATCACGTCGACCCGGCCTGGATGCATCACGCTCAGGGTTGCGCGCTCCGCACGCGGCAAAGCCAGCAGGCGGGCCGTCATGGCTTCGACCTCCTCGGGCGTCGCGACGAGGCCGTGGATGGCAGCGGGGTCGTAGGCGGAGAGGTCGTGCACGAGCGCCAGGACCGTCGTCACCGTTCCGGCGACTCCGATGAGGGACCGCGCCCGATCAAGGGGCACAACGAGCGCCGCACGATCGAGGGCAGCCTCCACGTCGGCCTCGACGCGAGCGATCTCCTCCGGTGTGGGCGGGTCTGCGTGCAGGTGCCGCTCCGTCATGCGGACGCAACCGATGTCGACTGACACCGCGGCCTCCACATCGACGGCACCCTCGCCGCCCCGGTCGCCGAGCACGAACTCGGTGGAGCCACCCCCGATATCGACCACGAGAGTCGGCATCGCGATGTCATCGATCGGCAATCCCTCGACTGCACCGCGGAAGGACAGGCGCGCTTCTTCCGCGCCGGAGATCACCTCGGGCATGAT
>JAPOKX010000186.1 GCA_029977425.1 Actinomycetota bacterium | reverse complement strand
GATATCGACCAGTTCGCTGTCGAGACCCACCGCCTCAAACAGCTGAGCGCCGCGATAGGAGTTCACCGCCGAGATGCCCATCTTGGACATGATTTTTAAGAGCCCCTTGTTGATGCCCTTGCGGAAGTTGTCCTCGCCGACCCAGGCGACCAGCTGGCGCAGGGCGGAGGCTCCCTTGGCGTAGGTGATGCCATCGAAGTTCACGCGGACAGCGTCGAGATCGACCATGTCGGCGGCGATCGGGTGAGTGGAGGGCAGCTGGTCCTGGCGGTAGGCCCAGGCCTTGCGCAGGTTGGAGAAGGTCGTCCACGCATCGGTGTAGCGCGTGGCGTTGACATTGGCGTGATGCGCGGCCCACTCGGCGAAGGACTCATTGAGCCAGAGGTCGTCCCACCACTTCATGGTGACCAGGTCGCCAAACCACATGTGCGCCATCTCATGGAGGATCGTGTTGGCGCGCTGCTCGTACGCCGCGTCGGTCACTCGGGAGCGGAAGACCATGTCCTCGAGGAAGGTTACGCAGGCGGCGTTCTCCATGGCTCCGGCATTGAACTCGGGGACGAAGAGCTGGTCGTACTTCACGAACGGGTAGGGGACCCCGAACTCCTCCTCGAAGAAGGCGAAGCCCTGCTTGGTGAGCAGGAAGATGTCGTCAGGGTCGAGGAACTCCCCGAGGGACTTGCGGCAGAAGATCCGCAGCGGGTAGCTGCCGTGCGGGCCGTCGTACACGTCATGGACGGAGTAGTAGGGGCCCGCGACGAGTGCCGTGATGTAGGTCGAGATCGGGGGAGTAGGCGGGAAGTCCCAGCGCATGGTGCCGTCGCTGAGCGCCGTCTGCACGGGATCGGGGGCGTTGCTCACGACGACCCAGTGACCCGGCGTGCGCACGTGGAGGGTGAAGGGGGCCTTGAGGTCGGGCTGCTCGAAGCAGGCGTACATGCGCCGCGCGTCGGCGGACTCGAACTGGGTGTAGAGGTAGACCTCGTCGTCGACCGGGTCGACGAAGCGATGCAGGCCCTCGCCGGTGCGCATGAAGGCACAGCGCGCTCTCACGATGAGGACGTTGTCCGCCTCGAGGTCATCGAGCCGGATGCGTGATCCCTGCACGACGTCGGAGGGCACGAGCTCGCGGCCGTTGAGATTGACGGACAGCACCTCGGGTGCGATGAGGTCGATCCAGGTCGACGCACCCGACTCGCGCGAGCGGAACGCGACCGTCGTCGTCGACGCGAAGTCGCGTTCGCCGGTCGTGAGGTCCAGGTCGACGTCGTAGCCATCGACGGAGATCAACTGGCTGCGTTCGGCAGCCTCTGCGCGGGTCACATTCTCGCTCACGGCGTCATCCTGGCAGACCCCTTCCGCGGCTCCGGGGGTACCGTCGCGGCATGACGACTCCTGCGCCCACGCCCGTGGACTTCTGGTTCGACCCCATCTGCCCCTGGGCCTGGTTGACCTCCCGGTGGATGCTCGAGGTCGAGAAGGTCCGCCCCGTGCAGGTGCGGTGGCACGTCATGTCGCTGGCGGTCCTCAACGAGGGCAATGAGGTGCCGGAGGAGTACCGCGAGCTCATGCTCAAGGCCTGGGGCCCGGTGCGCACGATCATCGCTGCGCAGCGCGACTACGGCGACGACGTCGTCGGCCAGCTCTACACGGAGATCGGCACCCGCATCCACCCCGGCGGCAAGGACTACGAGACCGCCGTGGCCGAGGCGGTCGCGGCACTCGGCCTTCCTGAGTCCCTCATCGCGGCCGGCACCTCGACCGAGTTCGACGCCGAGCTGCGCGCGAGCCACGCGGAGGGAATCGGCCTCGTCGGCCAGGACGTCGGCACTCCGGTGATTGCGCTGCCGGGTCCCGATGGCGAGCCTGTCGCGTTCTTCGGCCCGGTGGTGACACCCGCGCCCAGGGGCGATGCGGCCGGTCGCCTGTGGGATGGCACCGTGCTGGTCGCGGCCACGCCCGGGTTCTTCGAGCTCAAGCGCACCCGCACCGCTGACCCGACCTTCGACTGACGCCTCTGCACTGACGTTGCTCGGCTGAGCCACGTCCGCGGACCCGCACGACTTTTCGCCAGTTATCTGGACTTCCTTACCCGCGGA
>JAPOKX010000185.1 GCA_029977425.1 Actinomycetota bacterium | reverse complement strand
AGCTCCGATCGACTCCAGCGGACTCGGCGGCGCAGACTCGGGTGGCTTTGGTGGCGGTGATTTCGGGGGTGGTGGCTTCGGAGGCGGCGGCGACTTCGGCGGTGGCATGGACTTCGGGGGCGGCGACTTCTAGGAGTTGACCGCATCCCGTGACGGGGCTAGTCCTCCACAGAGCGATGCAGGCGTCGGGCGGCCTCCGCAATCGACCCGCTCAGGCTCGGGTACACCGTGAAGGTCCCCGCCAGCTGATCGACCGTGAGCCGCGCGTCCACCGCGACGGCAATGGGATGGATGAGCTCGCTCGCGCGCGGGCCCACGACGACGCCCCCGATGACGATGCGCGTGCTGGGACGACAGAAGAGCTTGACGAATCCGCTCTGAATGTCCTGCATCTTGGCGCGCGCATTGGTGCTGAGCGGCAAGAGCACCGACTCAGCGCGCACGAGCCCCTCGTCCACCTCGCGCTGCGTGACGCCCACCGTGGCGATCTCTGGCGTGGTGAAGACCGTGCTCGATACGTGGGAGCGGTCGAGGGGTCCTACGGAATCCCCCAGCGAGTGCCACATCGCGATGCGCCCTTGCATGGCCGCGACCGAGGCGAGCATGAGGACTCCGGTGCAGTCGCCCGCGGCGTAGACACCTCGTGCCGTGGTCCGCGAGACGCGGTCGACGACGATGAAACCGCGCTCATCGATCTCGACTCCGGCCTCCGCAAGCCCAAGGTCCTCGGTGTTGGGCACCGACCCCAGTGCGAGCAGCGCATGCGTGCCCTCGACCGTCGACCCGTCTGCGAGGGTCACGACGACGCCGTCATCGGTACGACGCACCGCCTGGGCGCGTGACCGCTCGAGCACGGTCATGCCGCGACTCGTGAACGCGTCCTCGATGACGGCTGCCGCGTCAGGATCCTCCCCGGGCAGGACGCGATCGCGGCTCGACACGAGCACCACCTGCGAGCCGAGTGCGTGGTAGGCCGAGGCGAACTCCGCCCCCGTCACTCCCGAGCCCACGACGATGAGCCGCTCGGGCACCTCGTCGAGGTCGTAGACCTGATCCCACGTGAGGATGCGCTCGCCGTCGGGCCGCGCATCGTCCAGGATGCGTGGCCGCGCACCGGTCGCCACGAGGATGACATCGGCGTCGAAGACTCGATCGCCTTCGACGGTTGTAGCGAGCACGCGCGTCGACGAGGCGAGGCGCCCCCGGCCTTGGACGTAGTCGATGCCCTCTCGGGCGAGACGCGCCTCGATATCGCGGCTCTGCGCCGTCGCCAGCTCCTTGACCCGGTGATTGACCGCGGACAGGTCCACGCTCAGGGTGCCGCGCGGAGCGTCGCCGTCCACTCGGATGCCCAGGGAACCGGCCTCGGCGGTCACCGCGAGCAGGTCGGCGGTCGCAATGAGGGTCTTGCTCGGGACGCAGTCGGTGAGGACGGCCGAGCCACCTGGGCCCCCGGTGTCGACGATGGTCACCTGGGCGCCGAGCTGCGCCGCCACGAGCGCCGCCTCATAGCCGCCGGGCCCTGCCCCGACGATCACGACCGATCCCACGGCGCCATTGTGTCGGATGACCTCTGTCGGACCGCCCACGGTAGGCGGCCGTGCCCGTACCCTGGTCGCGTGGCGCTCTACGCGGCGTACGGCTCCAACCTCGATCCACAGCGCATGGCGGAGCGGGCTCCCTACTCGCCCGTCGCCGGCACCGGGTGGCTCGAGGGCTGGCGGCTGACCTTCGGCGGCGAGGACCGCGGCTGGGACGGCGCGCTCTCCATGGTCGTCGAGGAGCCGGGGAGTTCCGTCTTCGTCGTCCTCTACGACATGCATCCCCTCGACGAGGCCTCGCTCGACGCATGGGAAGGGATCTCGCTCGGGCTGTGGAGCAAGATCCGCGTGCGCGTGCAGACACTCGACGGCAGCGTGCTCGCGTGGCTCTACGTCCTCGATGCCTACGAGGGCGGGCTGCCGTCCGCTGACTACCTCGCGCTGATCGCCGATGCCGCCGCCGCGGGCGGGGCACCCGACGACTACGTCGAAGGCCTGCGTCGTCATCCCTGCGCCTGATCGGCGAAACCCCTGCGCCTGATCGGCCTGCCGGCATTTCCGCGACGCTGCTAGCGTCGCGCGCATGACCGACGTCCAGG
>JAPOKX010000184.1 GCA_029977425.1 Actinomycetota bacterium | reverse complement strand
GTGCCTTCGGCAGAGGCCGACAACTCTTGAAACTCTCCGCTGCCTTCGAGAGCGATAGATTCATCCAGTCCCGTGATGTCTGTATCAGACTCGGCCAGGCCGACCAAGTAATCCACCGCGTGGTCGAAGTCCGCACGGCTGAGGGTGGACTCGCGCATCTCGTAGTCGACGAGGACCTGGCGTGTGGAAGGAATTTGCCCGCGGAGGCTGTCGAGGGTGACCGCCTCGGCGACCGCCTCCATGCCCTTCGGAAGGTATACGTCGGCAGCGTTGGGGTGACGCGGGTGCGATGCGTCCCTCTCACTCACGCCGAAGACAGAGAGGGTCGCATCCAGGCGGCGTCGCCATGAGCGCAGGAGAACGAGCGAGTCGAGTGCGATCTCGGCAGCGTCAATGGACAGGATCGCCTGCCCGCCCTGCTCGAGCAATGTGACCGTGCGAGGGTCGGGCGGAGTCGACCGGATGGCGCAGTGGAGTGCGGCAGCGTCCAGGGATGACACGAGGGCGACGAGCCAGTTGCGCGTGCCGACCGACGAACGAAATCGATTGAGTGAGGGGTAGAGCGTCTGCGTGAGCCGCACCTGAGCTGCCCACGGGGTCCACTGCGCGAAGAGCTGCGGGAGCTCGCTCTCGCCCTGGAGGAACTGGACGCGGACCAGGAACTCAGGACCCCATTCGGGTGCCCCGCTGAGTCCGGTGTCGAGCAGCACGCGCGCCTCGCGGGTGAGGAACGACTGATAGAGGGTGGGGAGGAAGCCGATGAGGAGGGCGATGACCGCGGGCCCGGTCATGGCGGCGAAGAAGTCGAGGATGGTCACCGACTCGCCAGGAGTGCCGATGAGTCCGAGCGTGAGCAGGCCTGAGCCGGCCTGCAGGAATGCATCGATGAGGCTGACGTTCGTGACGCCGAAGATCATGAAGGCGTAGGCAGCGAGGAAGAAGAGGAGCCACACCACGAGGGCTGCGATGATCCCCACCGGGCCGCTCCAGGCCAAGATCCTGTCGCGCGCTGCGTAGGTGCGGGTGAGTCGAGCGAAGCCGGCGAAGAGTACGTCGGTGCCGCGGACGATGACGGCGAAGAGCCAGGACACCGACATCCGCGGAATCACCATCGTGCGCACGATGCTCATTCCGGCAATGACCAGCAGGAGGACTCCCAGCAGGAACGGCGCCACCCGGCCAACGGGATCCCAGGACCCCAGGTCAGCGTTCAGTGCCCAGTTCACGCCCCGAAGAGTAGTGGCGCGGCTACTGGGCTGCGCCCCACTAGGCTGCCCCAGTGACCTGGGATGCGCAGACGGGCGTCATCGTCGTCGGTGCCCTCGCTCTTGTCGCCCTGGTGCTCGCGGTAGCCCTCGCCGTGCGGACGAGCCGGATGAAGAGCCAATACGCCGTCCTGTCGGCGGCCGATGGCCGGTCTTCCTTCGTCGAGGTCGTCGCCCGCAAGGCCGAGGAGGTCGAGGCCCTCCGGGAGGATGTCGCCCGCTTGGCGGACGAGCTCCGCTCGACCCAGCGTGAACTGCAGATGGCGATCCGCCACGTGGGCGTCGTGAAGTACGACGCCTTCGGCGACATGGGCGGCCGCATGTCCTTCAGCGCGGCCCTCGTCGACGACCACGGCAATGGATTCGTCTTGACCTCGGTGCATGCTCGCAGCGAGTCGCGCAGCTACATCAAGCAGTTGCGCGGTGGCATGGCCGAGGTATCGCTGTCCCCTGAGGAGTCAGCGGCTGTGGCCGATGCCGTGGCGAGCATCCCGCGCGGACGCTTGGAGTAGAGCCGAGCCAGAGCGACGACTACGTCGGAAGCTTCACTCGTCCCATGCCCGTGAAGTGCTCATTGGTCCAGGGAGTGCCCTTGACCACGCCCTTCACGACTCCGATGCCGTAGTCCGACGCGTGCACCACCTTGCCGTCGCCGATGTAGATCGCGACGTGGTGGGCACCGTTCTCGAAGTAGAAGGCGAGGTCGCCCGGGCGGGCATCCTTGAGGGCGATGCGCTCGGTCTGGTCGTACTGCGCCTTGCTGTAGTGCTCGAGCTTGACCCCGAAGGCACGCCAGGAGTACACGACAAGCCCGGAGCAGTCGAAGACATCGGGTCCTTCGCCGCCGGATCCGTAGTCGTCACCCACCTGGGCGAGGATGGCCAGCAGGGCGTTCTGGCGCAGGAAGGTCGACTTGCCGCAGCCCGAC
>JAPOKX010000183.1 GCA_029977425.1 Actinomycetota bacterium | reverse complement strand
CAGCCGCGTTCCTTGCCTCCACGGTGACGTCGTAGTGCACGCCATTGGTGAGCCCCTTGATCTTGCATGAGGTCGCCGTGATGATCTCGCACGCGGGTGTGGGACCGGGAAGGAACGAGCTCGTGCGCACGATGTACCTCTTGATGTCCCCTCCTCCAGTGCTCAGGGGGGGATCCCAGGAGACGGTGAGCGACTTGTCGTCTGGGACGACCTGGACGTTGAGCGGCTCGCTCGGCGCGATGACGGCCATGCGCTGCAGGGACAGCGGCTTGGATTCCCCGCCCTTGGACACTGCGGTCACGGCAAACGTGTAGACCTGGCCCACCTGGAGGTTGGTGACGTTGGCGCACCAGCGCAGGAGATTCTGCGGGTTGATCTCGGGGCAGGTGACCGCACGCACCGTCTCGAGGAGCTCACCATCCACGTAGACGCGGTAGCCCGTGATGTCGGCCTTGTCCGCGGGTGGCGTCCACCGCAGGCGCATGAGCGGCTGCGAGGGATCGATCGGGTTCTCCTGCGGCACGATCCGCAGTTGCGTCGGCGCGGCCGGGGCCTTGGCCTGCGCGGCCCCCTGAAGTCCGGGGACGGCGAGCAGCGAAAGTGCGACGGCGGCGAGACCAAGCGAGCGAAGAGCATGACGACCGAGCACGGATCCTCCAGGGGTGGCTTGCGTGGACGCTAACAGCAGTCATCGCCCACTGTCCAGGGAACCACCCGTCCCCTACTCCTCGCGGTGCGCTGACTCGGGAGAGAAGGCCGGCAGGCAGACCGCGACGTAGGCCGCTCCCTCGGGCGTGCGGTAGCGGATGCGCTCCCCCGCCCGAGTGATCACGGCCTGGCCCGCGGCCACGCGTAGCTCGCCCTCGGGCGTGTCGATGACGAGGGCCCCCTCGAGGACGACCGTGAACTCGTCGAAGTCAGGGGCCTGGAAGGGCTCGTCCCAGCCGGCGGGAGCACGCATGTGCGCGATGGAGACTGCTTCGTCCCCCGAAGCGACTCGGCCGACGTACTCGTCGATGGTCTTGCCGCCGGGCACGGGGATGCGCACCGGTGCCTCGATGATCTCGGCCATGGGACTCCTTCGTCGGTGGCTGGCTCGCGTGTCAGCGTGCCGGACGATAGCTGAGGATCGCTCCTGCCTCGACCTCGAGGTCGTAGGCGCCCGAAGGGGTGAGCCAACCGGAGAACGGTGGCCGCACGCGATCGGTCATCGCGACGAGGACGACGTCGTCGCGAAGGGACACTGAGGTGAGTCGCCCCTCTCCCGGATCGCGACGAACATGGCGCTCCACGGCCGCCCGGATACCTGTTGAGTCGAGGCGGATGCGCGATGCCGCACCGTCGGCGTAGTAGGCGCCCAGGTCGATCGCCTGCGCCCCCGCCAGAGCCGCCGAGTCGGCCTGCGCCTGGAGCGCCCGACGAGCCAGGAAGACGGTCGAGGCATCGACGACCACCGCCAGCGCCAGGATGCAGATGACGATGAAACCCAGGCTGAGCACGAGGATGCTGCCTTGATCCCCCGTGCCCGCGTCCCCGGTGCCCCGCCTCATGACTCGTCCCGGTAGTCGTCGATGACCGCCAGGTGCTCCGCGCTCACCGGCACAGCGCCCATGACCCCGTCGGCAAGCGAGTCCGGCAGGAAGGGCAGGCGCACGCGCGTGCTCACGCTCACGCGGATGGCGGTGCCGGGAGCCAGGCATGCTCCCTGGCAGTCGATGCGGAGTTCGTCACCGCGCCACGGCACCCCCTGATCGGAGAGGGCCACGCGCGTCGCCATGCGCGCTGCCGAGCGAGCCTCCATCAGGCTGTCGGCCTGAGTGAAGGCGCGAGCCGACTCTCGTGCCGCTTGCGTGACGGCATACGCGGCCGACTGCACGCTCATGACAGCGATCACGGCGTAGACAGTGGGGACGAGGACGAGCACGACGAGGACGACGAACTCGACCACGGCGGCACCGTCATCGCGCCGTAGCCTCCGCAGGATCCGCTGTCTCACGGCTGCTCCCCGATGGCATGGCCCTCCACGGTGAGCGCGGTCGGGCCCAGCGTGCCGAGAAGCGGGAGCCGGGCAGTGACCCGCACGCGTATGACGTCGACTCCGTCGAGTCGTGCACGCGTCGCGACGACGGCCTCGGCAGCGTCTCCACCGAGGGCATCGGCGAGCACGTCCCGGGTGCGGGACTCCGCGACGCCGAGTCCCGCACCCGCTAGGGCCCCCGCACGCGCACCTTCAGCCGCAGCAGCGGTGAGGGTCTAGCGCACGTGC
>JAPOKX010000182.1 GCA_029977425.1 Actinomycetota bacterium | reverse complement strand
GGGTGGATGGCATCGGGCCTGGGAGCCGCTCGCGACACGGAGGTGCTGCGCGAGCGCCTCGACGCGCACGCACTCGAGCTCGATGAGGCCGACTCCGCTCGCGCACGGGCCGTGATCGACGCGGCCCTCACACGACGCATGACGGACGCTGCCGCGGAGGTCACGGCGGTGGTCGACTCGGACCGCTACGTCGCGCTCCTCGAGACCCTCGTCGAGGGGGTACGCCGCCCCCCACTCACCGAGCGCGCGCGCGAGTCCGCGGCAGAGGCCCTGCCCCCGCTCGTGGCCAAGGCCTTCCGCCGACTCGACCGCCGCGTCGCAGGCCTGGAGATCGACACCCCCAGCCCGGAGTGGCACGAGGCCCGGATCGCGGCAAAGCGCGCCCGCTACTCCGCCGACGCCGTCGCGCCCGTGCTCGGACACGACATGAGCCGGCTCGCCGACCGCCTGGCTGACGTCACCGAGGTCCTCGGCAGCCATCAGGACGCCCACGTCGCCCAGTCCACCTTGCGCGACCTCGCGCCCGAGGCCGATCCGGCGGGTGCCTTCGCCCTGGGCCGACTTCTCGCCGTCGAGGAGGCAGCGGAGATGGCCGATCGCCGTAGGTTCATCGACCTGTGGCCCCAGGTCCGCAGGGCCGCCCACCGCGCCGACGTCACCTGATCGCCCAGCCCCTGACCGCCCTTGCGCGCGAACTTTGGGACGAAAGTGCCCCACGGCGCTTTCGTCCCAAAGTTCAGCCTCATCCGCACCCGCCCGCCTCACACGCCCGACCCCAGGTCCGCAGAGCCACCCACCGGGGTGTCGTCCGGGAGGGGTGACCTGGGTCTGAGGGATTCGGCACTCCTGCCACCCTGTTCACTTTCGTAGGTCACAATCCGGTCATGACCGACTCGGAGGTCGTGCGGGCCGCAGGAGTGGTCGTCGTACGCGACAGCCCACAGGGCCCCGAGATCGCGGTCATCCACCGAGGCCTGCGGGCCGACTGGTCGCTACCCAAGGGCAAGATCGAGCCAGGTGAGCACCCCGTCGTCGCCGCCGTCCGGGAGTGCGACGAGGAGACGGGCATCGTGCCCGTCCTCGGGCCGCCGCTCACACGGCAGGAGTACGTCGCCCTGGGATCGCCGAAGACGGTGGACTACTGGTCCGCGCGCGTCGGCTCCGATGAGGGCTTCGCCCCCGACGACGAGGTCGAGGCGATCGAGTGGCTCCCGGCGGACCAAGCGGCCGCCAAGCTCACCTACCCGCGCGATGCCGACCTCGTCCGCGAGGCGGTGGCCCTGCCGAGCAGCAGCCCGCTGATCCTGCTGCGCCACACGCAGGCACTCAAGCGCGCCGATTTCAAGGGCAAGTTCGACGCTGACCGCCCGCTCTCCGGCAAGGGTCGTTCACAGGCCAAGGCCCTGGTGCCCATGTTGGGCGCTTATGGCATCGAGCGCGTGCACTCCTCCGACGCCCTGCGCTGTCGCGAGACCGTGAAGCGCTACGCCAAGTCCATCGATGCCGATGTGCTGCTCGAACCCGCGTTGAGCGAGGAGTCCTACGACGAGAAGCCCAAGCGTGCCGTGCGCCGGATGCAGGAGCTGCTCCTCGATCCTCGACCCCTCGTGGTGTGCACGCATCGGCCGCTGCTGCCCGCGCTGGTGGAGACCATCGCGGGCCTGCGGATCACGGGAACTTTCGACCTTGACCCGAAGCTCTCACCCGGCGGATTCCTCGTGGTCCATCGGCACTTCCCCGAGGATGCCGAAGAGCCCACCGTCCTCGCGGTCGAGCGCCACGCCGTCTCCCGGGATTGACCCGACAACGATTCAGCGAGCCGTCCGAATTCGTTCATCTGCAGTTCACCATCACCCCGCTCCGGGGTCATCCTGACTTCCTAGGTTTCGTGGCGACCGGTCATCGAGACCGGGCCATCGACTCCCAGGAGGACCAGGGTGACTCGCACCCGCACCGCCGCCATCGCGGCACTTGCCATCTCCAGCGCACTCGTGCTCGCCGCCTGCGGCGGTGGCTCGAGCAGCGACTCCAGCGCCAGCGGCGACTCCAACCTCAGCGGCGCCGTCCGCATCGACGGCTCCTCGACCGTCTACCCCCTCACCGCCCTCGCGGCCGAGGACTTCATGGCTGCCAATCCCGGCGTGCAGGTCACGGTGGGCTCCTCCGGCACCGGTGGCGGCTTCGAGAAATTCTGCCGCGGTGAGACGGACGCCAATGACGCCTCGCGCTCCATCAAGGAGGAGGAGGCGGCCGCGTGCGAGGCTGCCGGCATCGAGTACGCCGAGCTCCAGGTCGCGGTCGACGCCCTCACCGTCGTCGTCAACAAGGAGAACAC
>JAPOKX010000181.1 GCA_029977425.1 Actinomycetota bacterium | reverse complement strand
TCGCCTCGAGCAGCGTCCTGGCGTACGTCGCCGTCGCCAGCCGCGGATCCAGCACGGCCACCATTCCGCGATCGCCCGCGTCGCGGATGAGCCGACCGGCCCCCTGGGCGAGCAGCAGGCCCGCCCGCGGCACTGACACCTCGCGGAAGCCCTCGCGCCCCAGTGCTTCCTGCCGCGCCGACACGATCGGGTCGTCTGGCCGGGGGAAGGGGATGCGATCGATGACGACGAGCGCGCAGGTGTCGCCGGGCACGTCGACCCCCTGCCACAGCGACATCGTCCCCACGAGGCTCGTCGCAGGATCCGCCGCGAAGGACGACACGAGCGCGGCAGCGGGCTCACCGCGTCGCTGCACCAGCACCGGCGTGGACAGGCGCACGCGCAAGTAGTCGCCCATTCGCTCGACGGCCCTCCACGACGAGCACAGGACGAGGGTGCGGCCGCCGGCCGCGTCGATGAGGTCTCCGACCTCGTCGAGCGCCTCCTCCGGGATCCCCTCGCGCCCGGGCGGCGGCAGATGGCGGGCGATGTAGAGGATTCCCTGCTGCGCGTAGTCGAAGGGGCTGCCCACGTCGAGTCCCTGCCAGGCTCCCGGCACGCCGAGGCGCGCGGCACACTCCTCGAAGGGCTCCCCCAGGGTGAGCGTCGCACTGGTGAGCACGACCGGTCGGTCGGCCATGAGCGATGAGCCGATCACGCCGGCGACCTCGAGGGGTGCGAGCTTGACCGTGCCGCCCTCCACCCAGGTCACCTCGCTCGCCGTCGCGGCGATGAGCCGTCCGGCCGCGTCGAACACCTCATCGAGTGCGCCTCGCGCGCGCTGGCGCGCAGCGAGGGTCTCCAGGTTGTCGTCGCTGGGGATCTCCCCCACCGCCGCACGGGCGGAGTCCCTCACGGACGTCAGCGCGAGCAGCAGGTCGCGGGGGGCCTCCCGGAAGCGACCCTCCTGCCGTGTCGCTTCCGTCAGCCGCTGCGCCGCCTCTTCCAGGTCGTCGGCAGTCGACGGGCGGATGAACTTCCGTGCCCGCGACACCGCCTGCTCCACCGATCGGGCCGACAGCTCGAGCGCGAGGGCCGCGGTCACCCGGTCCACGAGCTCGTGGGCCTCATCCACGATGACCGCGTCGTGATCGGGCAGCACCGGGATGCCCTCGACCGCGTGGATGGCGAGCATCGCGTGGTTGGTGACCACAACGTCGGCCTGCATCGCGATCTCGCGGCGCTTGGCCGTGAAGCAGTCGGGGCCGTAGGCGCACTTCATCTCGCCCACGCATTCGCGGCGAGTCACCGACAGGCCCCGCCACACGCGAGCGTCGATCGACTCGCCGAACTCGTCGCGATCGCCCGTCTCGGTCTCGAGGGCCCAGGCGCGCACCGCTGCCGCCTGCTTGCCCAGCTCGGACCTCGGGATGATCGCGTCGCCGTCATCGTCGGGCTCCTGACGGTGCAGGCGCTCGAGGCAGACGTAGTTGTGGCGACCCTTGAGCACGGCATAGGTGAGCGGTCGCGGCAGCAGCGGCTCCAGTGCCTGGGCCACGACGGGCAGGTCCCGCTCTGCCAGCTGACGCTGCAGCGCGAGCGTTGCCGTCGCGACGACGACGGCGTCACCCTTCATCGCGTGCAGTGCAGCGGGGACAAGGTAGGCGAGCGACTTGCCGGTGCCGGTCCCCGCCTGGACGAGCAGGTGCTCGGGCATCTCCCGACCAGAGTCCAGCGACTGGGCCACCGCCTCGGCCATGGCGAGCTGCCCTGGTCTCGGCTCGCTGCCGAGGGCAGCCGCAGCCGCCGCAAGCGCCTCCTCAACGCTCGGCAGGGCGTCGCTCACAAATCCTCCGGATCAGGGAGCGTCACGCCAAGACGCGCAGCCAGGTCCGGGCGCACCCGTGCCCGCAACCGAGTGCCTTCGGGCAGGTGCTCCTGCGACAGCACCTCGCCCTCGGCGTGCGCCGCGGCGACGAGGTCGCCTCGGTCGTAGGGCACGACGACGTCGACCTCGATCTCGGGGCGAGGCAAGCGCGCGTCGAGTCGCTCCAGCAGCTCCTCGATGCCCTCTCCGGTGTGCGCCGACACGATGAGCGCGTCCGGTTCGCGTCGGCGGAGCGCGGCCAACTGCAGCGGGTCGGCGATGTCTGCCTTGTTGATCACCACGAGCTCGGGCAGGTTGCCCGCGCCGATCTCGGCCAGCACCTCGCGCACCGCCGAGAGCTGGTCTTCTGGATGCGGGTCAGAGCCGTCCACGACGTGGACCACCAGGTCCGCGTCCGTCACCTCCTCCAGCGTGGACCGGAAGGCCTCCACCAGGTGGTGCGGCAGGTGGCGCACGAAGCCGACCGTGTCGGCGATCGTGCAGTGCCGCCCGCTGGGCAGGTCGAGCTTGCGCACGGTGGG
>JAPOKX010000180.1 GCA_029977425.1 Actinomycetota bacterium | reverse complement strand
GCGTCGTACGACGAGACTCGCGACAGGGACTCCGGCGGCACATTGCGCTGCAGGGCGGTGAACCACAGCACCTGGAAGAACTCGATCGCGAGTCCCCATGCGAAAGCCCCGAGCATGATCACCGGCAGGGGCGCGGCCAGGGCAAGCGTGAGCAGCCACGCGGGCAGCATCAGGCACATGAGCATGCCGAAGGCGATCGGCCGCTCGATGCGCAGCCGCGACGCCACGAGCGCACCGATGAGCAGGCCGACGGCCAGCGCCCCGAGCACGGCGGACCAGCCGGCCGGACCGCCGTACGTCGCGTCGGCGAGCACGGGCCCGAGCACTTCCTCGGCACCGCGCATCACCATGACGATGAGGCTGAAGGCGAGCACCACCGCGACGATCCAGCGATAGGAGATGAAGGACTTCCATCCATCGATGAGGTCGCGCACCGGGGATTCGCCCGAGTGATGCGGGCGAGAGAGGCGCCGGAAGGAGAAGACCAGCGCTCCGGCAGCCAGGAAGGTGAAGGCATCGATCACGATGGCCCACCCGGAGCCGAAGAAGGTGACGAGCACGCCGCCGATCGCGGTGCCGATGATGAATCCGCCGTTGGAGCCGACGGAGAGATAGGCGTTGGCCGGCTGCAGGTGCTCCTCGGGCACGACATCGGAGATGAGCCCGGGATAGGCCGGGTACCAGAGCCCGTTGAGGATGCCAGCGAGCACCTGCAGGCACACGAGCAAGGGGATCGTGGCGTTACCGGTGAGGAAGAGGACACCGATGGTGGCGATCACGGCGAAGAGGAGCATGTCGCACAGGCCGATCATGAGCGGCCGGCCGACACGATCGGCGATGACACCGCCGATCGGTAGGAAGATCACCAGCGGGATCGCCTGAGCAGCCAGCACGATGCTCAGCGCGGTGGGCGAGCCTTCAGGGAGCGCGAGCACTCCGAAGGCCAGGGCAACGGGCGCCATGCCGTTACCGACATTCGAGATGGTGCGAGCGGTGAAGAGTCGGCGATACGCCGACATCGACGCCAGGGTCCGCACGCTCACTGGCAGCATCCTAGGTTGCGCCCGCGCGGGACTAGCATCACGGCGTGACCACAGGAATCGGGATCGACGTCGAGGCGCTGCGCGCCGACACTCCTGGCTGCGCGAACGTCACCCACCTCAACAACGCCGGCTCGGCGCTGCAGCCCGCGATCGTCACTGACACCGTGGTGGCGCATCTGCGGCGCGAGGAGGAGGTCGGCGGCTACGAGGCGCACGCCGAGGCACGCGATCGCGTGGCCGGCGTCTACGCATCGGTGGGGGCGCTGGTGCATGCCCCGATCGAGCGCGTCGCGCTCGTCGAATCGGCCACCGTCGCCTGGGATCGCGGGCTGCAGGCCATCGCCTTCAGTGATCCGCTGGCGCCGGGTGACCGGATGCTCGTCTCGGGCAGCGAGTACGCCTCCAACGTGCTGCCGCTCCTGCAGTTGGCACGGCGTACCGGTGCCACAGTCGAGGTGATCCCCGATGGCGCAGACGGGGCGGTCGACGTCGAAGCGCTCGGAGACATGCTCGACGAGCGCGTGCGCATCGTCTCGGTCAATCACGCGCCCAGCCAGAACGGCCTCGTCAACGATGTCGTCGCCATCGGCGACATGCTGCGCATGCACGGCTCGCCCGCGTGGTACCTGGTCGACGCGTGCCAGTCCGTCGGTCAGCTGCCCGTCGACATGGGTCGCATCGGCTGCGACGTACTCTCGGCCACGGGTCGGAAGTTCCTTCGCGGCCCGCGCGCGACCGGCTTCCTCGTCGTCTCGCAGCGCATGCTCGACGAACTCGAGCCCTTCCCGCTCGACCTGCACGCAGCGGAGTGGACCACCCTGGAGGACTACGAGCTGGCCGACGGTGCGGCGCGTTTCGAGTCGTGGGAGAAGGCCTACGCCGCGCTCCTCGGCATGGGCGCCGCCATCGACTACGCACTCGCCTGCGGGATCGACGCCATCGCCGAGCGCATCGGAGTCCTCGCCGCGCGCCTGCGCACGGGCCTCGCGGAAGTACCGGGCGTGATCGTGCGCGATCGCGGCAGCACGCAGTCGGGGATCGTCACGATCCGCGTGGACGATGCTGCCGGAGTCGTCGCGGGCCTGCGGGCACGGGGGATCAACACGAGCCTGTCGACCCCGGACTACTCGCGCATCGACTTCGGACGCGACCAGGCGACGGGCCTGGTGCGCATCAGCCCGCACGCCTACAACACCGAGGACGAAGTCGACCGCGCGATCGCTGGTGTGGCCGAGCTCGTGCGCTAGTGGCGTGGCCCCGGGGGGATCTGCTCGAAGACGTGCCGGCGCACCCAGGCATGCATCGCGACCGCCGCGGCCGCGCCCGCATTGATGCTGCGCGTCGAGCCGAACTGCGTGAT
>JAPOKX010000017.1 GCA_029977425.1 Actinomycetota bacterium | reverse complement strand
GCACGTGCCGGGGACCGGGGTGTCTCGCTGGCCGCGGAAGAGCTCGGAGGGATCGACGACCTCGGCCAGGCCAGTGTCCGTCTGCTCGAACGCCACGATCTCGTCCGCAGGGCCGTAGCGGTTCTTGGCCGCGCGCAGCAGTCGCAGCGCGGTGGTGCGCTCGCCCTCGAAGGTGAGCACCGTGTCGACGAGGTGCTCGAGCGCCCGCGGCCCGGCGACGGAGTTGTCCTTGGTCGACTGGCCGATGAGCAGCAGCGGGATCCCGCGCTGCTTGGCAGTGCGCGTGAGCGCCTGCGTCACCTCGAGGACCTGCGAGACGCCCCCGGCCCGCCCCTCCAGCTCCGAGCTCGAGATGGTCTGCACGGAGTCGACGATGATGAGCGCGGGCCGATGGTGATCGACCTGGCCGAGGATCGTGAAGAGGTCGTTGTCGTCGGTGACGAGCAGCCGGTCGGAGACAGCACCGATGCGCCGGGCGCGCAGTGCGATCTGGTCGGCCGACTCCTCGCCCGAGGCGTAGAGGACCGTGCCGGGATTGCGCGCGGTGAAGGCGTGGGCGACGGCGAGCAGCAGGGTCGACTTGCCGACACCGGGCTCGCCCGCCACCAGCACCACCTGGCCCGCGACGAGGCCCCCGCCGACCACGCGGTCGAACTCGCCGGCCCCGGTAGGAAGACGACGTACGCGCTCGTCGGCGATCTCCGTGACGGGCTGCGCCGGGCGCACAGCTGCCGCGGCCTTGCCGGACTTGACGGCCTTCGTCGGTGGCGCGGCGGCGATCTCGGCAACGGTGCCGAACTCCTGGCACTTGGGGCAGCGGCCCACCCAGCGCAGCGACGTCGCGCCGCAGGCGTTGCACTGGTAGGACACCGCTGACTTGGCCACGCCGGCAGGCTACGCGCCCGGCCTGACGCCCGCTGGTCCAGTGGCTCTGAGGTCGAAAAGGGTCACCCTGGTGCGGCTGGCCCACCGCGACTGTGCAGTTGTGTGCCGGGATTAGGCCGAATTCGTGCGCACAAGTGCACACTCGACAGTTCGTTGACCTACTGCGGGTCGGCGGGATGCGGAGCGAGTGCCTGGCGCGCGGGGCCGCGGGCCTTGCGCAGCGCCTCCTCGTGGGCCTGGCAGTACTCCACCAGGACGGCGTAGGCCTTCTTGCCCATGAGCTCGACGAGCTCGTCGCGATTGGTGATGTAGACGGGCTCCGAGGCGATGTGGGCCTCGGTGTTGCCGCTGCAGTACCAGTCGAGGTCGTGGCCTCCCGGTCCCCAGCCGCGGCGGTCGAACTCCGTGATGGTGACGACCTGCACCTTGGTGTCGTCGGGGCGCTCGACCTCGTCGTACGCGCGGCGGATGGGCAGCTGCCAGCACACGTCGGGCTTGGTCTTGACGAACGAGATGCCCTCACGCAGAGCGAGGCCATGCAGCGCGCAGCCCTCACCGCCCTCGAAGCCGGGCCGGTTGAGGAAGATGCAGCCGCCGTCGACGACGCGCGTCTTGCGCTCGCCGTCGCCCGACTTGACGGTGGTGCCCTTGCGCTGGCCCACGTCGTAGAACTGCCAGTGCTCAGGGTCGAGCTTGGCCGCCCACTTCAGGGTGCGCTTCTCGTCGGCCTTGTCCGTGAAGTGCGCTCCCTGGGTGCAGCAGCCGGAGTCGGGGGCGGTGTCGTAGATGCCCTTGCATCCGCGACCGAAGATGCAGGTCCATTTGGACGTGAGCCACGTGAGGTCGATCCGGTAGCGCTGGTTCTTCTTGCCGGGGGCGTCGAACTCGACCCAGGCGCGGGGGAAGTCAAGGGGAACCTCAGGCACCCGATGACCCTAGCGTGCGTCGGCGGGTCCAGCGCCGAATGGGATGAGGTCAGCGAGTAGCGTGCAGCCGTGCGCCTGGGAGTGCTCGACATCGGCTCCAACACCGTTCACCTCTTGGTGGTCGATGCGCATCAGGGTGCCGCACCCCTCCCCGCGTGGAAGTCCAAGATCTCGCTCCGCCTCGCCGAGCACCTCGGGGCGGATGGCCGCATCGACGACGACGCGCTCGCCGAGCTCATCCGCTTCGCGGGCGAGGCCCGCCAGACGGCGGAGGACCTGGGCGTCACGGAATTCCTCGCCTTCGCCACGTCGGCCGTCCGCGATGCTCCCAATGGTCTTGAGGTCCTCGCCGCCGTGCGCGAGCGCACCGGTATCGAGGTGGAGGTCCTCAGCGGCGAGGACGAGGCACGGCTCACCTTCCTCGCCGTGCGCCGCTGGTTCGGCTGGTCCGCCGGGCGGATCCTCGTGCTCGACATCGGTGGCGGCTCGCTCGAGCTCGCCTCCGGGGCCGACGAGGAGCCCGACGTGGCGCTCTCGCTGCCACTGGGGGCCGGCCGGCTCACACGCGACCTCCTGCCCGGAGACCCACCGGGCGAGGACGCGGTACGCGCGGCCCGCAAGGTCGTGCGCGCCAGCCTGGGCGAGGTCATCGGCCGCCTGCTGCGCGCGGGCGAACCCCGGATCAGCGTCGCGACCTCCAAGACCTTCCGGCAGCTCGCGCGCATCGCGGGTGCCGCGCCCTCCAGTGATGGCTACTTCGTCCGCCGCACGCTCTCGCGCGAGGACGTGCGCACCTGGGTGCCGAAGCTCGCCGCGATGACGGCATCCGAGCGCACGCGCCTCCCGGGAGTCTCCGACTCGCGATCGGCTCAGCTTCTCGCTGGCGCGATCGTCGCGGAGTCGGCCATGGATCTCCTGGGCATATCCGTGCTCGAGATCGGTCCGTGGGCGCTGCGCGAGGGAGTGATCCTGCGGCGCATCGACGGGCTCGATTCGTGACGCAGGTCGTCGCTCTCACCGGACTCACGTCCGAGCAGGTCGCCGAGCGCGTGGCGCACGGTCAGACCAACGACGCACCGGATCCCCGCAGCCGCAGCCTCGCGAGCATCATCCGCTCGAACACCCTCACGTGGTTCAACGCCCTCATCGGCTCGCTGTGGGTCGTGATGTGGTTCGTGGCCCCCTTCCAGGACTCCCTCTTCGGCTTCGTCATCGTGGCCAACTCCCTCATCGGCATCGTCCAGGAGTACCGGGCAAGCCGAGCCCTGGCGAAGTTGTCGGTCATCGGCGAGGCGAGGCCGATGGTGCGCCGCAATGGCGAGGACGTGGACGTGCGGCCCGTGGAGGTCGTGCTCGACGACCTCGTTGTCCTTAGGCCGGGCGACCAGCTCGTCGTCGACGGGGAGGTCGTCGAGTCCGAGGGCCTGGAGATCGACGAGAGCCTCCTCACCGGCGAGGCGGACCCGGTCGACAAGGCGGCCGGCGACTCGGTGATGTCCGGATCGTTCGTCGTCGCGGGATCCGGGCTCTACGTCGCCACGCGGGTGGGCCGTGACTCCTTCGCCGCGGGCCTCACCGCCCAGGCCAAGCAGTTCGCCCAGACGCGCTCCGAGCTCCGCGATGACATCAATCGCTTCATCCGCATCGCGTCGTACATGATCCCGCCCGTCGGGATCCTGCTCCTCGTCTCGCAGCTGCGTGCCAATCAGTCCGTGGACGAGGCCATCCGCGGCACCATCGCCGGCGTCGTCACGATGGTTCCCGAGGGACTGGTGCTCCTCACGAGCATCGCCATGGCCGTCGCCGTGGTCCGGCTCGCGCAGCGCAAGGTGCTGGTGCAGGACCTTCCTGCCGTCGAGGTGCTCGCCCGCGTCGACACGGTGTGCGTCGACAAGACCGGCACCCTCACCGAGCCCGGCATGGCCGTGACCGACGTGGAGGTGCTCGACCCGAACGCCGACGTGGCGGGTGCGCTCGCGGCGCTCGGTGCCGCGGAGGAGGCGCCGAATCCCACCCTCCAGGCGGTGGCGCGTGCCTACCCCGCGCCTGAGTGGAGCGTCATCGACACCATCGCCTTCTCCAGCGCCCGCAAGTGGTCGGCGGCGACCTTCGTCGATCACGGCACGTGGCTCCTTGGGGCTCCCGAGGTGATCCTGGGGGAGTCGGATCCGCAGGTGCGCGCTCGCGCGGAGGCACTCGCGGCCCAGGGCTCGCGCGTCCTGCTCCTGGCGCGCACGAGAGGTGCGGCGCCCGATGCCGAGTCGGGCCCGGGCGAGGCCGATCCGGCCGCCCTCATCGTCATCGACCAGCGCCTGCGACCGGATGCCGCCGAGACGGTCGGCTACTTCCTCGAGCAGGACGTCGCCGTCAAGGTCATCTCCGGCGACAACCCCGCGACGGTCGGAGCGATCGCCACGCAGGCCGGCGTACCCGGTGCGAACGATCCCGTGGATGCGCGCGACCTCACGGAGGATCCGCAGCAGTTGGCCGATCCGGTCGACCAGCACAGCGTCTTCGGCCGCGTGACCCCGGGCCAGAAGCAGGCCATGGTGGGAGCCCTGCACCTGCGCCACCGCACGGTGGCGATGACCGGCGACGGCGTCAACGACGTGCTCGCGCTCAAGCAGGCGGACCTCGGCATCGCGATGGGCTCGGGATCCTCGGCAACGCGCGCGGTGGCGCAGCTGGTGCTGCTCGACAATCGCTTCTCGGTGATGCCGTATGTCGTCGCGGAGGGCCGCCGGGTCCTAGGCAACATCGAGCGCGTCTCCGACGTCTTCCTCACCAAGACCTTCTACGCGACGATCATCTCCGCGTTCATCGGGCTGACCGTGCTCTTCTCCTTCTCCACGTCGGGCGAGCCGCTGGAGTTCCCCTTCCTGCCCCGGCACTTCACGCTCATCAGCTCGCTCACCATCGGCATCCCTGGCTTCTTCCTCGCCCTCATGCCCAACACCGAGCGCTTCCGGCCCGGCTTCTTGCGCCGCGTGCTGCTCTTCGCCGTCCCCGCCGGTGTCATCTGCGCCACGGCTGGCCTGGGCACCTACCTGGTCGTCCTGTCCATCGGCGAGCCCCTGGGGGATGCGCGCTCGGCGGCCGCCATCGCGCTCTTCATCGTCGCCTTCGCCGTGCTCGTGCAATCGGCCCGGCCGCTCAATCTCCTGCGCCTCGGCGTCTGCGCGGCCATGCTCCTCGCCTTCATTGTCGTGCTCCTCGTGCCGTGGCTGAGCAACTTCTTCGCGATCTACCTCCAGCCCGAGCGCGACAGCCTCATCGCCCTCGCCTTCGGCCTCGGGGGAGCCCTCCTCGTCGCCATCGC
Source organism: Actinomycetota bacterium (assembly GCA_029977425.1). Taxonomy (GTDB): domain Bacteria; phylum Actinomycetota; class Actinomycetes; order S36-B12; family S36-B12; genus Mxb001. Next base: position 17,308 of record JAPOKX010000017.1, on the reverse strand, counting down.
CACGCGATTCACCGATCGCCTGCGCCGCGCATGAGCCTCGCGCCTTTGCGACACTGATCACGTGTCCCGCGTCCCCGTCGCCCTGTCGACCTCGTCGGTCTTCCCCGATGGCACGGCGGCGGCCTTCGAGGTCGCGTCACGACTGGGCTACGACGGCGTCGAGGTCATGGTGATGACCGATGCGGTGAGCCAGGATCCCGTTGCTCTGCGGCGACTCTCGGATCACTACGCCGTCCCGATCCTCGCGGTCCATGCGCCGTGCCTTCTCGTCACGCAGCGCGTGTGGGGCACCGATCCCTGGGCCAAGCTGGTGCGCGCCCGCGAGGCAGCCGAGGAACTCGGGGCCAGCACCGTGGTGGTCCACCCGCCCTTCCGGTGGCAGCGCGACTACTCGCGTGAGTTCGTCGCCGGCCTCGCGCGGATGGAAGGGGAGACGCCGATCCGCTTCGCCGTGGAGAACATGTACCCCTGGCGCGCCGGGTCACGGGAGGTCAAGGCCTACAGCCCCGGATGGGATGTCCGCGACGAGGACTACCCCCACACCACGTTGGACCTCTCGCACACCGCGGTCTCCGGCACGGACGCGCGCGACATGGCCCACGACCTCGGTGATCGCCTCGCGCACATCCACCTCGCCGACGGCTCCGGATCCGCGCGGGATGAGCACCTGATCCCGGGTCGCGGCACCCAGCCCTGCGCGGAGCTGCTCACCGACCTGGCCGGCCGCGGCTTCGACGGCACCGTCGTCGTCGAGGTCTCGACGCGTCGCGCGGTCGATCGGGCCGCCCGTGAGGCGGATCTGGCCGAGGCCTTGACCTTTGCCCGTCGCCACCTCGGGCAACTGCACGCCTAGAGTGGGCGCGATGGCAGACGAATCGCCGGCCGAGCCGGCACGCGGGAGTGGCGAGCAGGTCCGTGATGCGGCCATCGCTGCCGCGCGCAACGCCTTCGCCGCCGGCGGCTACGCGCGGACGACCTTCAAGGGCCTGGCCGCTGCGGCGGGAGTCGCGCCCACGGTGCTGCGCAAGTACTACGACAACAAGGATGCGGTCTTCGCTGCGGCGCTGAGGCTGCCGACGGATCCCGTCGGCGCGGTCCCCACCCTGCTCGCCCCAGGGGTCGAGGGCCTTGGCGAGCGGCTCGTGCGCTTCACGCTGGACACCCTCGGCGACCCTCAGGTGCGCGACGACCTCATGTCGATGGCCCGCTCGGGTGCGTCGGCAGCCGCCCTCACGAAGTCGCTCCAGGACTACCTCGACACCACGGTGATCGACCGCGTCGTCTCCGCCGTCGGCGTGCCCGATGCCCGCATGCGCGTGGCGCTCATCTCGAGCTACCTCATCGGCGTCGCGGCGGGGCGCTACGTCATGCGCATCGAGCCGCTTGCTTCCGCCAACGAGGAGTACGTCGTGCGTCTCGTGGCGCCCACGATCCAGGCACTCCTCGACCCGAGGACGTCACTGCCCAAGCCGACGGGAGCTGCATCATGATCGCGGTCATCGGGGCGGGCGCCATGGGCGAGGTCTTCGTCGCGGGGCTCCTGCGCTCCGGGATCGAGCCCGGCAGGCTTGTCATCTCCGAGAAGCGCGAAGAGCGCGCGCAGGAGGTGTCACGGCTTCACGGCGTGCGTGCCGTCTCGCTCGCCGAGGCCGCACGCGAGAGCGCCACGATCCTCCTGCTCGTCAAGCCGCAGGACATCCCCGGCGTCGTCGACGAGATGGCGCCCCTCATCTCCGATGGCACCGTCGTCATCTCCCTCGCGGCAGGAGTCCGCCTCGCCGTGCTCGAGTCGCGGCTGCCCCGCGCCGCGGTCGTGCGCGCGATGCCCAATACACAGGCTCTCGTGGATCTCGGCATCACCGCGATCTCGCCGGGGGAGTCGTGCTCCCCGCAGCAGGCGGACTACGTCGAGAGCCTCCTCTCGGCGGTGGGACCGGTCGTGCGGGTGCCCGAGGATCTCCAGGACGCTGTCACCGCGACCTCGGGCTCCGGGCCGGCGTACGTCTTCCGGCTCGTCGAGGCGATGGTCGCGGGGGCGATCGAGCTCGGTGTCGATCCTGACGTGGCCCATCAGCTCGTCACCCAGACCGTGCTCGGTGCCGCCACCATGGCTGCGCGACCCGGCGCAGACCCCGCGGCCCTGCGCGCGCAGGTGACCTCGCCCGGTGGCACCACGGCGGCAGCCCTCGCCGTCTTCGACGCGGGCGACCTCATGGGACTCGTCGCCGATGCGATGCGCGCTGCCCGCGACCGCGGCCGGGAGCTCGGGGCGTGAGCGACTCCGCCGCGATCGTCTGGGACGAGGCCCTGCGGGCCTACGACTTCGGTCCGGGGCATCCGCTCGCTCCCATCCGCGTGCAGCTCGCCATGCGCCTGGCTCAGGAGTTCGGACTGCTCGAGGCACCGAGCATCGAGATGCTGTCGCCCGTCGTGCCCGCCAGCATCGAGCAGATCTCCGAAGTGCACGAGCTCGAGTACATCGCGGCGGTGCAGCGCGCGTCCCTGGACCCACGCGACATCGACCCTGCCCGCGGACTCGGCACGCCCGACGACCCTGCCTTCGCGGGCATGCACGAGGCCTCCGCTCTCGTGGCGGGAGCGACGCTCATGGCGGCGCAAGCGGTGCACTCCGGTCGCGCGCAGCACGCCGTCAACATCGCAGGCGGCCTGCATCACGCGATGCCCGACTCGGCCGCCGGGTTCTGCATCTACAACGACATCGGCGTCGCCATCGCCTGGTTGCTCGCCCAGGGGGTCGAGCGGATTGCCTACATCGACGTCGACGTCCACCACGGCGACGGCGTGCAGGCGATGTTCTATGACGATCCGCGCGTGCTCACGATCTCCGTGCACGAGAGCCCGCACACGCTCTTCCCCGGGACCGGATTCCCCGAGGAAATCGGGGGCCCCGGCGCCCTGGGGAGCGCGGTCAACGTGGCGCTCCCGGCGGGCACGGGCGACCAGGGCTGGCTGCGCGCCTTCCATGCCGTGGTGCCCGACGTGCTCGAAGCCTTCGCCCCGCAGGTCATCGTGAGCCAGCACGGGTGCGACACGCACCTCGACGATCCCCTCGCGCATCTCGCGCTCACGGTCGACGGTCAGCGAATGTCGTACGAGGCCATTCACCGATGGGCTCATCGGTACGCCGAAGGGCGATGGATCGCCGTCGGCGGCGGAGGCTATGAATGGGTCGATGTCGTGCCGCGCGCATGGACGCACCTCATCGCCGAGGCTGCGGGTGCGCCGATCGATCCGCAGCAGGCGACACCGGAGGCATTCCAGTCGTTCGTCATGACGACGTTGGGGCGCCCGGCGCCGCTGCGCATGACCGACGGCAGCAATCCCTGGCCCAAGCCCTTCGACCAGGGCTTCGATCCGAGCAATCCCGTGGACGCAGCGGTGCTCGCCACGCGCTCCGCGGTCTACCCTCACCTCGGTCTCGTCGCCGATCCCGACCCGTGGTTCTAGGACCGGCGCTTCGGACATCGCCGCGCCCCTCCGGGCCGTCGGTCGACCCCCTCGACGGGCCCGCCTGGACCCCACTAGGCTCGAAATCCAGATTCCGCGTGACGCGCGGCACGCAGTGCAGTAGCGTCGCGCCGTCACGGGATGCGGGACATCCCGCCGGAGGCAAGGAGCAGACATGAGCGGTGGACCTGAGCGCCCCCTGGCGGAAGTGCGTTTCCTCACCGTGGCCGAGGTTGCGTCGCTCATGCGGGTGTCGAAGATGACGGTCTACCGACTCGTGCATGCAGGCGAGCTTCCTGCCGTGCGCGTGGGCCGCTCGTTCCGCGTGCCGGAGCAGGCCGTGCACGACTACCTGCGCACCTCCTACATCGAGGCTGGCTGAGCCCGACAGGGGCACGCCGCCTTCGGCAGGCTCGATCCGATCGGATAGGGTCGGCCCTCCCGGCATGGCATCGGGAACGCTCCGGACTGAATGAGGTAATCGATGGGCTCCGTGGTCAAGAAGCGCCGCAAGCGCATGGCCAAGAAGAAGCATCGCAAGCTGCTCAAGCGCACGCGCGTCCAGCGCCGCAACAAGAAGTAGCCTGACCATGGGTCGCGTCGTGCTGGTCACGGGCGCTGCCCGCCACCTCGGTGGCCTGATGGTCCGCTCCCTCGTCCGCGATCCGTCCGTCGACCGCGTGGTCGGCGTCGATGTGGTCCCCCCGCGTCGCCCCCTCCTCGGGGCCGAGTTCGTCCGGGCGGACATCCGCAATCCCGTGATCGGCCGGGTCCTCGGCTCCGCCGGCGTCGACACGGTCGTCCACATGGGCGTCATCGCCACCCCCCAGCAGGCGGGCGGCCGCACGGCGATGAAGGACATCAACGTCATCGGCACCATGCAGCTCCTCGCCGCCTGCCAGAAGTCCGAGTCCGTGCGCCGCCTCGTGGTGAAGTCCACGTCTTCGGTCTACGGCGCTGGGCCGCGCGACCCTGCGCTCTTCACCGAGGGCATGACACCCAAGCACCCGCCTACCTCCGGATGGGCCAAGGACTCGGTCGAGGTCGAGGGATACGTGCGCGGCTTCGCGCGCCGACGCCCCGACGTCGAGGTCTCGATCCTTCGCCTGGCCAACGTCATCGGCCCGCGCGTCGAGACGGCCATGACCGCCTACTTCACCCTCCCCATCATCCCCACCGTCCTCGGCTTCGACGCACGCCTCCAGTTCGTGCACGAGGACGATGCGATCGCCGCCCTGCATCGCGCGGTGACGGCGTCGGCCACGGGTGTCTTCAACATCGCCGGGGACGGCGTGCTGGCGCTCTCGCAGGCGGTACGCCGTACGGGCCGACCCACCCTCTCCGTGCCGGGAGCGCTGCTCGGGGTCGTCGGCCGTGCCCTCGCTCCGACCCGACTCGTCGACTTCTCCAACGAGCAGGTCCGATTCCTCACCTACGGCCGGGCGATCGACACGTCACGCGCTCAGCGCGAGCTCGGCTTCGTGACCAAGCGCTCGACGTCGGCAGCCTTCGACGAGTTCCTCGCGGGCCACGACCTCAGCCCGGGACTCGTGACCGGGATCCTCGATGGCGCCGCCAGTCTCGTGTCGACCCGAGGAGCCGCGCATGCCTGACGCGCGCATCATCCCCCTCGATCCTTCCGCGCATCGTGCGGAGTCAGTCGACGCGCACAGCGAGGAGGGGTTCCTCGACTTCCTGCGCCGGCGCTTGACAGGTGACTACACCGTCGACGACTTCGGCTTCGATGCCGACCTCACCGACCACGTCCTGATCCCGCCGCTGCGACCGCTCTACGAGCGCTGGTTCCGTGTCGAGGTGCGCGGCGTCGAAAACGTGCCGTCGACAGGCGGGGCGCTCATCGTCGCCAATCACTCGGGGACGATCGCACTCGACTCGGTGATGACGCAGGTCGCGCTGCACGATCACCATCCTGCTCACCGCCACTTGCGGATGCTCGGTGCCGACCTGGTCTTCCAGACCCCGTTCCTGTCGGCCCTCGCCCGCAAGGCCGGCCACACTCTCGCGTGCATGCCCGACGCGGAGCGGCTCCTCACGAGCGGCGAGCTCGTGGGGGTGTGGCCCGAGGGCTTCAAGGGCATCGGCAAGCCCTTCAGCGAGCGCTACAAGCTGCAGCGCTTCGGACGCGGCGGATTCGTCTCCGCGGCCCTGCGGGCTCGCGTGCCGATCATCCCGACGGCGATCGTGGGCGCGGAGGAGACGTATCCGAAGCTGGGCAATATCGCTCCGCTCGCCCGTCTCCTCGGACTGCCCTACTTCCCCGTCACGCCGACCTTCCCCTGGCTCGGACCCCTCGGCATGATCCCGCTGCCGAGCCGATGGATCATCGCCTTCGGCGAGCCCGTGCACACCGAGGACCTCGCCGAGGAGGCCGACGATCCCATGGCGGTGCTCGAGCTCACGGACGCCGTGCGCGAGCGCATCCAGCAGTCGCTCTACCGGCTCCTCGTGCAGCGCGAATCGACGTTCTAGGTCGCTCCGTCGCTCATCGGCGACGGGCAATGCGGCCCACGGCAAATCCGGCGGCCACCCCGAGTCCCACTCCCGCCGTCGCAGCCAGCGCGGGAACCGCAGCGCGTCGTGCCTTCGCTCGGCGGCGGAAGTCCTGGATCGGCCAGCCGTTCTCACGCGCATGCGCGCGCAGGAGCGCGTCCGGGTTGACCGCGACCGGGTGCCCGACAAGCGAGAGCATCGGGATGTCATTCGCCGAGTCGGAGTACGCCGAGCAGCGCGTGAGGTCGAGCCCCTCGCGCTCGGCGATGGCGCGCACCGCCTCCGCCTTCGCGAGGCCGTGGAGGGGAGCGCCCACGAGCCGGCCGGTGTAGACGCCGCCGCGGACCTCCGCCACGGTGCCGAGTGCGCCGGTGAGCCCGAGGTGCTTGGCGATGATGGTGGCGAGCTCGACCGGCGTGGCCGTCACCAGCCAGACGCGCTGCCCCGCGTCCAGGTGATCCTGGGCCAGCGCGAGCGTGCCGGGGATGAGCTTGTCCGACATCTCCTCGTCGAAGATCTGCTCGCCGAGGTCCACCAGCTCGTCCACGCGTCGCCCTTCGACGAAGGACAGCGCCGACGCGGTGGCCGATGCCATGTCCTCGAGGTCCTCGGACCCGCTCAGCACGAAGCGCAACTGGCGTCGCCCGAAGTCCACGACCTGCCTCGCGTCGAAGAAGCGTCGCCGTGCCAGGCCCACCGCGAAGTGGAAGATGCTCGCCCCGCGCATCACCGTGTTGTCGACGTCGAAGAACGCCGCTGCCGTGGGATCGACGGGGGCGCCGCCCTCGGGGACGACCTCGGCCGCGGCCGCGGCCGCCTCACCGGCATGCCGATAGGCGGGGAGCACGGGCGAGCCTCGGGTCACTCGGCCAGACTAGGGGGGTGGCCGAAGACCGGGTGATCCTCGTGGGCAAGCCGGGCTGTCACCTCTGCGACGACGCGAGGGCGGTCGTGGCGGCCGTGTGCGCCGACACCGGAGCGGGATGGGTCGAGGTGTCGATCCTCGACGACCCGGAACTCGCTGACCGCTACGCCGAGCAGATCCCCGTCGTCCTCGTCGACGGCGTCGTCCATGACTTCTGGCGGGTCGACGCCCGGCGCCTGCGTGAGGCTCTGGCCCCTCAGTAGCACCGATAGTCGGACGCCTGCGTCCGTTGAGGTTTGTTTCCCGGCTTCACAAGCGCCTACCCTGGACTCTCATCCGCCGGCTACCCGCCGCGCCAGTATCGCCAGGTAGGTCTCCCGTGTCCCTTCGCATCGCGCCCACGCGCGCTCGTGACGAGGTGCCCACGGCTACCGTCGAACGGCTGCCCGTCTACCTCCATGTGCTCGACCGCCTTCGGGCCGGCGGCATCGCGACCGTCTCCTCGGCGGAGCTGGCCGAGCGCAGCGGCGTCACGAGCGCCAAGCTGCGCAAGGACCTGTCGCACCTGGGCTCATTCGGCACTCGCGGCGTGGGCTACGACGTGGACTTCCTTCACCGCAGCATCGCGGACTGGCTCGGCGTCCACGAGCCCCTTGGCGTCGTCATCGTCGGGCTCGGCAACCTCGGTCACGCGCTCGCGACCTACCGTGGCTTCGCCGGAGGCGGCTTCCGCGTCGTCGGCCTCATCGACGTCGATCCCGATGTCGTCGGTCGCACCGTCGCGTGCGGAGACGAGTCGCTCACCGTGCGCCCGGTGGCGGACCTGCGCGAGGTGGCGGCGAGCGCTCAGATCGGCGTTATCGCGACACCCGGTTCCGCGGCGCAGGACGCCTGCGATCGCCTCGTGGCGGCTGGCGTCACGCACCTCCTCAGCTTCGCACCTCGCTTCCTCGCCGTTCCCCCGGGAGTCGAGGTGCGCGCCATCGATGTCGGCGTCGAGCTGCAGATCCTCGCCTTCCGGCAACGCCAGGCAGCGCACGAACCCGGGGCGGTGAGCGCTTAACCGCCACCGCCGCCCGCTGACCGCCCACCTCCCACGATCCGAAGGTTCCCTGTGAGCGCAACCCGCACCAAGAAGAAGCTCGGCCCCGTCGCCCTCGTCGCGGCCGGCCCTGGCGACCCCGAACTGCTGACCCTGCGCGCTGCCGAGCTCCTGCGCACGGCCGAGCGCATCATCGCTGACTTCGACGCCGCCCCGATCGCGCGCGGCTTCGTCGCCGCGGATGCCGAGCTCATCGCAGCCGTCGATGCCAAGGGACTGCCCCTGGATCACGCGGGTCGCGCCAAGCTCGTCATCGAGGCGGCTCGCGAGGGCCATCGCACGGTCCGCCTGCTCGCCGGTGACCCCGTGCTCGATGGCTCCCTCGCCGTGGAGTCAGCAGCGCTGCGCAAGGCGAAGGTGCCCTTCGAGATCGCCCCGGGCGTGAGCACGGCCGTGGCCATTCCCGCGTACGCCGGACTCGGTCTCACCGGACGCCGCAGCCGCGAGGTGCACGTGGTGAGCGCCTCGGACCCAGATGTCGACTGGGCTCCGCTCGCACGTGACCGCGTCACCGTCGTGGTGCCCGATGGCGCCGACGCCGCGCCGGCGATCGCCAAGGCGCTCGTCACCGCGGGTCGCTCGGGCGACACGCCCATGATCATCACCCGCGGTGGCACCACCGTCGAGCAGCGCTCGATCGTCACCACGCTCGACGATGTCGCCAACGACGTGAAGGCCGCCAAGCAGGCCGGTCCCGGCGTGGTTGTGATCGGAGAGGTGGTCGCCCAGCGCGATCGCATGGCGTGGTTCGACGTGAAGCCGCTCTTCGGCTGGCGCGTGCTCGTGCCGCGGACCCAGGACCGCTCCGACGACCTTCTCGACCGACTCGTCCGCTTCGGCGCGATCCCTGTCGAGGTCTCGACCATCAGCGTCGAGCCGCCGCGCACCCCGCAGCAGATGGACCGCGCCGTTCACGGCCTCGTGTCAGGCCGCTACGAGTGGATCGGCTTCACCAGCGTGAACGCCGTGCGCGCCGTGCGCGAGAAGCTCGAGCAGTACGGCCTCGATGCGCGCTCCTTCGCCGGACTCAAGGTCGCGGCGGTCGGCTCCGACACGGCAGCGGCACTCGTCGCCTTCGGCGTGCAGCCTGACCTCGTGCCCGTGGGGGAGACGTCGACCCAGGCGCTGCTGGAGGAGTGGCCTCCGTACGACGAGCTCATCGATCCCATCAATCGCGTCTTCCTCCCGCGTGCCGATATCGCGACGGAGACCCTCGCTGCTGGCCTCGCTGAGCTCGGCTGGGAGGTCGAGGACGTCACGGCCTACCGCACGGTCCGTGCTGCCCCGCCGCCCGCGGAGACGCGCGAGGCGATCAAGTCCGGTGGATTCGACGCCGCGCTCTTCACGTCGAGCAGCACCGTGCGCAATCTCGTCGGTATCGCGGGCAAGCCGCACACCACGACGATCATCGCGTGCATCGGTCCGCAGACGGCGAAGACCGCTGAAGAGCACGGCCTGCGCGTCGATGTGCTGGCGGAGGATCCCACTCCGGTGTCACTCGCCGAGGCGCTTGCCGCGCATGGCGAGGAACTGCGCCTCGCTGCGCTCGAGGCCGGGGAGTCCTCGTGGCGCCCGAGCCGTCGCCGCGCGGCAGCCCGCCGCAAGGCCACCTGAGCGTCCCGATGACCGGCTCCAGTGATCGCACCGTCGTGCACGTGCTGCGTCACGGCGAGGTGCACAACCCCGAGGGCGTCCTCTACGGCCGCCTTCCGGACTACCACCTCTCCGAGCGCGGCCGCGCCATGGCCGACCGCGCCGCGCAGGCACTGGCCGGACGCGACATCGCGCGCGTGGTCGCCTCGCCCCTCGATCGCGCTCAGGAGACGGCGGCTCCCATCGCCGCGGTGCACGGACTCGAGATCGTCACCGACCCGCGCGTGATCGAGGCCGGCAATGTCTTCGAGGGCCAGCGCGTCGGCGTCGGCGACGGAGTGCTCCGCGAGCCACGCGCGTGGCGCCACCTGTGGAACCCCTTCACGCCGTCGTGGGGCGAGCCCTACATCGAGTTGGCCGAGCGCATGACGGAGGCCATCGGGAGCGCCCGCGACGAAGCCCGCGGTCGCGAGACCGTGATCGTGAGCCACCAGCTGCCCATCTGGATCGCGCGCCTGCATGCCGAGGATCGCCGGCTCTGGCACGACCCGCGCAAGCGCGAATGCTCCCTGGCCTCGCTTACCTCCTTCGAGTTCGACGGCGACCGGCTTGCGTCGATCGCCTACTCCGAGCCCGCGGCGGACCTCCTCCCCGGTGCCAAGGGGCGCGGGGCCTGATCCGCGCGTGCCCCATCGCCCGCGGCATGTGACGATCGAGATATGCGACGCCTGATCCCGGTGCTGGCTGCGGCACTCCTGCTCACTGCGTGCGGGTCGAGCGCCAGCGGCGATGAGGGTGCCGGCACGGCTTTCGTGGCCGGCGACGGATCCATCGTGCTCATCGCCCCCGAGGAGCGCGGCCCCGCGCCGGACCTCGCGGGACCGACTCTGGAGGGCGGGGAGTTCCGCCTGCGCGACCACCTGGGGGAGATCGTCGTGCTCAACGTCTGGGCGTCATGGTGCGCTCCGTGCCGAGCCGAGGCCCCCGTGCTGGAGACGGTCTGGCAGGAGGTCCAAGACGACGGCGTGCAGTTCGTCGGGCTCGACACGCGTGACACCGACGAGGCCGCGCTGGCCTTCCTCGAGGCCTACGGCGTGACCTATCCCAACGTGATCGACTCCGACGGCCGCCTGCAGTTGCTCTTCAGTGACACGCTGCCGCCCCAGGCCATCCCCTCCACCCTTGTCGTCGACCGCGAGGGTCGCGTAGCCGGCCGCATCATCGGCCGAGTCACCGAGGCCACGCTGACGGCACTCATCGAGGACGTCGCGAAGTCGTAGGCTGCTGACGTGGGCATCGCGGAGACCGTGGCGAGCGGCAGCCTGATCTTCGCCATGATCCTCGCCTTTGCCGCGGGAATCGTCTCCTTCGCGAGCCCGTGCGTGCTGCCCCTCGCTCCGGGCTACCTGTCCTACGTCACGGGACTCACGGGTGCCGAGATCGCAGGCGAGGAGCGGGGCGGCACGACGACCGTTGCGGTGAAGAGCCGCGTGCTGCTGGGCAGCGTGCTCTTCGTCGTGGGCTTCTCGGTGGTCTTCGTGTCCTACGGCCTGCTCTTCGGCGGACTGGGATCGCTGCTGCTGGAGTACCAGGCGATCATCAGTCGGGTCCTCGGCGTGATCGTCATCGTCATGGGGCTGTCCTTCATGGGCGTCATTCCCGGGATGCAGCGCGAGTGGCGGATGCATCGGATGCCGAACTACAGCGTGTGGGGAGCTCCTGTGCTCGGGGTCCTCTTCGGCCTCGGGTGGACGCCCTGCATCGGTCCGGCCCTCACCGCGGTGCAGAGCCTGGCCTTCACCGAGGGGAGTGCGGCGCGCGGTGCCCTGCTGTCCTTCGTCTACTGCCTGGGTCTTGGCCTGCCCTTCATCCTGCTCGGGCTCCTCTTCCGCCAGGCCGCGGGCACGCTCGCCTGGGTCCGCCGCCACTACACCCTCATCATGCGCATCGGTGGAGGCCTGCTCGTGGCCATCGGCATCCTGCTCGTGTCCGGCGCGTGGGACTCGATCACGATCTGGATGCGCACCCTCGTCCCCGGATTCGAGACGCCGATCTAGCGGGGCACCCGTACGGCGTCCCCTGGGAGCGCGCGCCGGGGAGGCCCGGGGCAGACTGGTTGAGGATGACCACGACGACCGACCTTCTGTCCACCGAGCCCGCGGCCCCGCCCCCGCTCGGCGGAGTGGGCTTTGCGCGCTGGTGCTGGCGCCAGCTGACGAGCATGCGGGTCGCTCTCATCCTGCTCTTCCTCCTCGCCATCGCGGCGATCCCCGGCTCGGTGCTCCCTCAGCGCGGCACCGACCCCATCCGGGTCAGCGACTGGATCGAGGGCAACCCGACCTGGGGCCCCATCCTCGACCGGCTGGGGTTCTTCGACGTCTACGCCGCCCCGTGGTTCGCCGCCGTCTATCTCCTGCTCTTCGTCTCGGTCATCGGATGCGTGCTGCCTCGCACGCGCCTGCACTGGCGCGCGCTGCGCAGTGCCCCTCCGGCTGCCCCGCGCCGCCTCGATCGCATGCCCGAGCACCGCACCTGGGATTCCACGGCGTCAGCGGACGTGATCTTGGACCGCGCGTACGACGACTTGAAGGCCAGGCGCTGGCGGGTCGCGCGAGGCGATGGCTGGGTGTCGGCCGAGAAGGGCTACTGGCGCGAGACCGGCAACCTGCTCTTCCACGCCGCGCTCATCGCCTTGCTCATCGCCGTCGGCTACGGAGCGCTCTTCGGCTGGCGCGGCAACGTCATCGTCCGCGAGGGGAGCGGCTTTTCCGACACGCTCACGCAGTACGACGCGTGGGGTGGCGGGCGTCTCGTCGATCCCGCGTCACTGCCGCCCTTTGCCTTCACGCTCGACGACTTCCGCGTGGAGTTCGAGCGCGGAGATGCCCAACGCGGGGCGCCGCGCCTCTTCGAGGCCGACCTCACGCTCTGGCCCGCCCCCGGCGACCCCGCCGAGCCCGTGGTCGTGCGCGTCAACGAACCACTCAGCGTGGACGGCGCCAAGGTCTTCCTCGTCGGCCACGGATATGCACCGGTCCTGCGGCTCACGGATGCACTCGGGCGGGTCGTCCATGACGAGGGCGTGGTCTTCCTCCCGCAGGACGGCAACCTCACGTCGACCGGCGTGCTCAAGGCCCCGGACGCGACGCCGTCCATCGGGATCGAGGGCCTCTTCCTCCCGACGGCCGCCGTCGACGACGTGCGCGGACCGCACTCGACCTTCCCCGAGGCCGATGATCCCGCCGTCTTCCTCTCCGCGTGGGCCGGCGACCTCGGGCTCGACTCCGGCGTGCCGCAGAGCGTCTACGCACTCGACACGGAGGGCATGACGCAGCTCGGCATCGAGGCCCTGCGGCCCGGTGACAGCTGGGCGCTGCCGGGTGGCAACGGCACCGTGGAGTTCGTGGGCCTCACGCGCTGGGCGTCGTTCCAGATCGCCCACGACCCGGGCAAGGAACCGGCCCTCATCTCCGCGATGGTCGCCCTCGCCGGGCTGATGATGTCGCTCTTCATCCAGCGCCGCCGGGTGTGGGTCCGCGCCAGCGCATCGGCGTCGGGGGCTACCGTGGTGAGCGTCGCCGGGCTCGCCCGCAGCGACGAGGCAGATCTCGCCCCCGAGGTCGATGCGGTGGTCGTCGCCCTCAACGAAGGGAGTGGCAAGGCATGACAGCGGCATCCCTGGCCGAGTGGAGCAACCTCGCGGTCTACTCCTCGATGCTCGTCCTCATCGCTGCCCTCATCGCCTTCGCCGTGAGCTTCGCCGCTCGCGGGCAGCGTGTCATGTCACCCGAGCTCGTCTCGGTGGGCGCCGGTGCGCCCGCTCCGGGGTCAGCCCCGGAGCAGTCCGCCGAGCCTCTTGCGCCCGGGCGCCGCGCGGGCAACATCGCGATGGCGCTCACGTGGCTCGCCACCGGCCTGCTGCTCGTGGGCCTGGTGCTCCGCGGGGTCTGGGCAGGTCGCGTGCCCTGGGGCAACATGTACGAGTTCTCGCTCGCGTGGACCCTGGGCATCCTCGCGGTCTTCCTCGTGGTCTCGACACGTCGCGATATCCGCTGGCTCGGGCTGCCGGTCGTCTTCCTCGCTCTGCTCAGCCTCGGGCTCGCCGTCACCGTCCTCTACACCGAGGCAGCGCAACTCGTCCCCGCGCTGAAGTCCTGGTGGCTGGTCATTCACGTCGCCTCCGCGATCATCTGCGGCGGTGCGTTCACCGTGGCGGCCGCGATCTCCGTGCTCTACCTCTGGCGTGACCGCGCGGAGCGCAAGGGCAAAGTCACCGGCATCGTCGCGTCCCTGCCGGATGCGTCGCGCCTCGACACGCTCTCCTATCGCATTCTGGCCTTCGCGTTCCCGCTATGGACCTTTGCCGTGATCAGCGGCGCTATCTGGGCGGAGAACGCCTGGGGTCGCTACTGGGGCTGGGACCCGAAGGAGACCTGGGCGTTCATCACCTGGGTCATCTACGCCGGCTACCTGCACGCCCGGTCGACCGCCGGCTGGCGGGGACGTCGCGCGGCGTACATCTCGCTCATCGGCTTCGTGTCGTTCCTCATCAACTACTTCGGCGTCAACATCTTCGTCAACAGCCTGCACTCGTACGCCGGCCTGTAGGGGCGAGTGCGTCCGGAGAGTTACGCGGGCGCCTGGCCGTCGGCTTCCCCGCGCCGGCGCTTCATGCGCTCGGTCCAGGCGTCGTCGCCGAGCTGGCGGAGGAACGCCGGATCGTCGTCGGGGGCCACAGGACCGCGCCGGCGGCGGCGGCCCTGCCCGCGGGGCCGGCCGCCGAGCAGCCACAGCACTCCGCCGATGAGCGGGATGAGGATGACGATGAGCAGCCAGACGAACTTCGGAAGGGTCCGCACGGTCGAGCCCGAGGTGCGCAGGACGTCGACGATGAACCAGATATAGACGGCCAGTCCCAGCAGGACCGCGATAACCCTGAGCATGCTCACCTCCCGCGACCACGATAACCCCCCGGCGCGGTCACCGCGCGACCGCGGCTGGTCGCGCCATCACCCCCGTGCGCGGCCGCACGGCGGTCGCGCCATAACGTGGAGGGATGCGCGGGATCGCGATCTACACGGGGCTTCGACTGGCCCTTCTCGCCGGCGTGTGGCTCCTCATCCAGATCGTCACCCCGATGCGTGGGCTGCTGGCCATCGCCGTCGCGCTCGTCGTCTCCGGCGTCATCAGCTTCATCCTGCTCGACCGTCCTCGGGATCGAGCGAGCGCCGGTCTGTCGGGGGTCTTCCGCCGCATCGACGAGCGCATCGAGCGGAGCAAGGTCGCCGAGGACATCGACGACGACCCGGTCCCTGCAGGGCAGGCGTCAGGACAGGGCGAGTCCCACTCCGAGCAGCAGGCCGTAGCCCAGGACGAGCAGGCCGGTGGCCTGGAGCACGGGCACGAGGGCACGTCCGGAGGCGCCGCCCACGACAGCGAGCACGGGTCTGAGGGCAAGGCCGGCGGAGACGATGCCGAGCCACGCGAAGGGCAGGCCGAGCCCTCCCGGTAGCGCGAGGGGCGGGATCACGGCGAAGGCCGACACGATGAGCACCACGTAGCCGACGCGCGTGGCGCGATCGCCCACGCGCACGGCGAGGGTGCGCTTGCCCACGGCCGCATCCGTCGGGATGTCCCGCAGGTTGTTGGCGACGAGCACCGCGCAGATGAGTGCCCCGACCCCGATGGAGGCCACCCAGGCGGCCGTGGGGATGGCGAGCGCCTGGACGTACGCCGTGCCGACGACAGGGACCACGCCGAAGAACACGAAGACGAAGACTTCACCGAGCCCGATGTAGCCGTAGGGCTTCGGGCCGCCGGTGTAGAGCCACGCGGCCAGGAGTGCGACGGCACCCACGGCGAGCAGCCACCACTCGCCGGTGAGTGCGACGAGCACGAGTCCGGCCACCGCCGATACGAGCAAGCTCGCCAGCGCGGCGCGGCGCACCTGCCCGGGGGCCGCGAGTCCCTGCCCGACCAGCCGCACCGGGCCCACGCGCTCCCGGTCCGTGCCGCGTATCCCGTCGCTGTAGTCGTTGGCGTAGTTGGCGCCGATCTGAGCGGCGAGCATCACCACAAGCGCGAGTGCGGCGCGCAGGGGCTGCACCGCACCGACGGTCGCGGCGGCGCCGGTGCCCACGGCGATGGGCGCAATGGCGGCGCCGAGGGTGCGCGGGCGCGCGCCCTCGATCCACTCGCGAGCCGTGGCCATGCGCCCTCCGATCAGGCGCCCTGCGCGAGCGTGCGCAGGGCGAGGCGGTCGATCTTGCCACTGGGGAGCATGGGGAGGGTGTCGACGGTGACGACCTCGGGCCGTGCCGCGCCGCCAAGTCGCTCCACGACGAGCGGGGCAATCGCCGCGACGCCCGCGGGATCGGTCATCACCACGAAGGCCACGAGGCGATGGCCCTGGCGGACGTCCGGCACGGCGACCACGGCCGCCTCGCGCACGCCGAACTCGCTGCGCACGACCGACTCGACTGCACCCAGGGCGACGTTGACCCCGTGCACGGTCACCACATCGTCGACACGTCCCGCGATGCTCAGGCGCCCGTCGCGCCACTCTCCGTGGTCCGCGGTGCGAAAACGGCGCGCGGGTGCGGTACCCGCGAAGGACTCGGCGGTCTCCCGAGGAAGTCCTCGGTAGCCCGCGGCGACCTGCGGTCCGATGATGTCGATGCGTCCGTCATCGACCAGATCGATGCGGACCCCCGGCAGCGGCACGCCGTCGTACACGCAACCGCCCGTCGTCTCGGTCATGCCGTACGTCGTGACGAGGGAGATGCCGCTCTCCCGCGCGCGCGTGGCCAGTGCCTCGGGCGTGGCTGCCGCGCCCACCAGGACGGTCGTCGCACGCGACAGCCACTCGGTGGCAGCGGGCGATTCGAGGATGTCGGCAAGTTGGGTCGGCACGATCGAGATCGCGAAGGGCTCGGTGACGTCGAGCGAGAGGAGATCCTCGACGCGGAAGGCGGCGGCGCCGCCCACCGACGGCAGTGCATGGAGGGCGGTGCCGGCAAGGGTGGCGCGGACGATGGCACCGAAGCCGCCGATGGACGTGACGGGGAGGGCGAGGACCCACGAGCACGCCTGCAGGCCCGGGATGTGCTCCCATGCGGCTTCCACGGCCGATCGGAGGTTGGCGCGCGTGACGAGCACCCCGCGCGGGGCGCCCGTCGAGCCGCTCGTCGCGGCGACGAGGGCGGTGTCGTCGTCCTCGACCGGCTCATCGGGTCGCACGCAGGCGCGCACCATCCGCGCGTAGTCCTCGGTGACATGGCGCGAGGGCTGCGGGATGAGGGCGAAGGGGGCACCGTCCCCGTCCATGCGCGCCACCAGGGCGGAGCGTGCCGCCTCGATCCCCGCCGGACCGGGAGCGACGTCGACCGCGCGCAGGGGGAGTGCCGCCATGCGGACGAGAGTAGGCCTGACTAGGTTGGGCGCTGCCGGTGATCCCCGCCGGCCCACACGAAGGAGTCGCCGGTGTCGCAGGAGTTCGATTCCCGCACCCGATACCCCCTCCCGCCCGTCGTGGCCGAGGGCTCGCCCGCCCTGACCGACCCGGGCTACTCGAGCATCGTCCCCGCGTGCGAGTGGGTGAGCGCGGGCGACTACGGCGACATCCGCTACGAGCACTCCACCGGCGATGCCGCCGGCATCGCCAAGATCACGATCAACCGGCCGCACAAGCGCAACGCCTTCCGGCCGCAGACCCTCTTCGAGATCTCCGACGCCCTCAATCAGGCGCGTGACGACGACAGCATCGGCGT
>JAPOKX010000179.1 GCA_029977425.1 Actinomycetota bacterium | reverse complement strand
CCGGTCAGCAGTGATTGCACGACCCAGACGCCCGGAGCGCGATCACGCAGCGGAGGCCCTGGGGCGAAGAGGCGCCGCAGGAATCCCATTAGTGCCCCCCGCCGATCACGAGCTGGCCCGCCGAGCGGACCGTCACGACCTCGCGCGCGCCCGCTGCCCGAGCAAGCTCCGCCCAGAACGACTCGAGCTGGCGAACCTTCTCGGCTCTCAGGTTCTGGTCGCTTATCCCCAGACCCACGAGATGCACGCTCACACCGGTGAGATCCGGGAACAGATCCGAGGCCTTCTGGCGATCGATGATGTCCTGCGCGTAGCGCGCGGTCATGTCGTCGGTGATGAAGTTGATGCCGCTCTCAGGCTCGACCACGATTCCGTTGGTCACGAACACGAGGTCGCGCGAGCGCCCGGAGCCACCGGGCTCATCCTCGAAGGCCCTCTCCGCCGCTGTGAGCGCGTTGATCAGATCGCTGCCGCACGACGTCCCGGCCTGATAGCCCTGAGTCAGCGACTCGGCCGTCGGCAGGGCTCGGAAGTCGCGTGCCTGCCGCGCGAGATCGCGCTCGATGCCGCGGTCATTCCGCTTGTCGCTGGTGAAGGCATGGCTTACCGAGAAGGTGCCCGTCTGGTAGGCGTCGGTCGTGATCGCCTCGCCCAGGAAGGTGCCCCGATCTGTTGCCGCGGCATCAACCGACTTGGTGAGCGCCTCGCGTGACAGGTCCGTGAGGGCAGGCGTCGCATCACACGTCTGGTCGACGAGGAGCGCGACGATGCGGCCCGACGATGAGCTTCCGCCTGTCGGGACATCAGCGCTCGTGCACCCGGTGAAGAGCAGGGTGAGCGCCATGCCGGCGAATGCGATCCTGATGAACGTCGCCATGCGGCGACGGAGAAAGCTGGGCACATGACCTCCGGAGGATTGGGTTCCGGAGGTATGTCGGGAACGCGGCCTTCGCCTCTTACGTTGGCTCGCACGGACGCGCTCCTGCCTGATACGCGGCTGCCATCAAGCGGCATTTCGGTAGATCTCTTGTGGACACGACCGTGGCAGGCAGCGCAGGCGGGGAAGCTATTGGCATCCGATGGACGGTGCCCGACGATGACTGCACCACGAGGCTGACTGGGCCATCGCACACAGGTCGTAAGAAGACCGCCCGCCCCCGATGACAGGGATGTGAGACGTCACGACGAGGAGACACGAGATGACGAACGAGGCGGCAGACAACACGACCACGCTCCCCACCCAGCTGGGTGAGCCCATCAGCTACCGGGGGATCACCATCACCCCCATATTCCCTTCCCGGGACACCGTGGCCGAGTACATCTCGTACGCGGCGGCGGCAGGCCGGGGCTTCACGGCCACCGAGGTGGATGAGTCCGGATCAGTCGGCGAGGTGCGCGTCAAGAACCCGACGGGCAGCCGAGTACTGCTCTACGACGGCGAGGAGATCGCCGGGGCCAAGCAGGACCGCATCATCAACGTCGCGGTAATGGTCGAGGCCGGTGACACCACGACGATCCCCGTCTCGTGCATCGAGTCCGGACGCTGGTATCGCGAGAGCGCCGCGTTCCGTCCGACGGGGCGCACGCCCTCTCCGCAGGTACGCCGCTCCAAGACCTTGAACCTTGCCGCCGCACCGCTGGAGCGCGGCAGGGCGCAAAGCGCCGTGTGGGATGCCGTATCCCTGAAGCAGCGCGAGCACGGCTTCACCTCCGGGACCTCAAAGCATGGCGACCTGATCGAGCACGAGCGCCCGAGGCTCGAGGAGTTCGTAAACGCCTTCCCGCTGCAGCCCGGCCAGTGCGGGATGATGCTGGGGATGAACGGCCGGATCGTCACGATGGACGTGGTCTCGCGCCCCGATGTGTACGCCGACCTGCACCGTCCGCTGCTCACGGGCTACATGCTGGATGCCCTGGCGCATGTCGATGGCACCGCCGCAGCCCCTGAGGCCGCGGAAGAGTTCCTGGGTGCGCTCGCGAGCGCCACACGTACACCGGGTCCGTCCGCCGGGCTCGGCACCGACCTGCGCATCAATGGCGCCGAGGTGGTCGGCTCGGGCCTCGAGCTCGACGGCGAGCTCATCCAGCTGACTGCGTTCCGCACGGACGGAGACAGCCCGCAGGACGAGCGGCCAACCACCCGCATCGCGCGCCCGACGCGCAGGGGCTGGGGTCACTAGTGGCCGACGCTCTCACGCGCTCACCCGGCTCCCCCTCACGCGCCTCAACGCGTGAGGGGGAGTTGCGTGCCTCAGCCGTCTCGCATGCGCGCGAGGCGGCGGGCACGCGCTCGGGAATTCACGGGGACGAACACTGGCGACGGGTCGCCGAGGTCGGGCTGATCATCGCCCGGCGCGAGGAGGTGAGCGCCCATGTGGTGCTGCTGTTCGCGATCCTCCACGACTGCCGACGC
>JAPOKX010000178.1 GCA_029977425.1 Actinomycetota bacterium | reverse complement strand
GTAGGCCACCTCTCGGCCATGCAGGTGGACGCGCGTGCGGGCCATCGGCATCGCCGTGTCCGGTGCGCTCATGCCACTGTCCCCTCCGCGCGAGGCGGGTAAACCTACGCTTGCGTAACCTACGTTACCGTAACTTGGCGGTACGTCGCAGGGCAAGTCGGAGGTGCCCTCACTCAGCCCTCGAGGGCGGCGGCCAGCCGCATCCACTCGTCTTCGAGGTCGGCCTTGCGCTGACCGGACTCCTGCAACTCTCGATTGAGGTCTGATAGCCGAGAGTGATCGGTAGCAGCCTCTGCCATCTGCTCGTGCAGGGCGCGCTCGGAATCGTCGATCTTGGCGATCGCACGCTCCACGCGCGCCATCTCCTTCTCGATCGCACGCCGGTCCTGCTTCGCCTGCTTCGCGTTGACCTTGGGCACCGCCTCCGCTTGATCTCCCACCGGCTTGGCTGCCTGGCGTGCGCCCATGCGCTCGAGGTACTCCTCCACGCCGCCGGTGAGATGAGTGAACCGGTCATCGCCGAGCAGCGCATAGAAGTCATCGCACACGCGCTCGAGGAAGTAGCGGTCGTGCGAGATCACAATGAGCGTGCCGGCGAATCCGTCCAGGAGATCCTCCAGCGCGGTGAGGGTCTCGACGTCGAAGTCATTGGTCGGCTCGTCGAGCACGAGCACATTGGGCCCGCTCATGAGCAGCCGCGTGAGCTGCAGTCGCCGCCGCTCACCGCCCGACAGGTCGCCCACGGGAGTCCACTGGCCATCGGAGCCGAAGCCGAGGCGCTCGCAGAGCTGGCTGGCGGTGAGCTCACGGTCCTTGCCCAGGTCGACCCGGGTCGCCACGCGCTCCACCGCCTCAAGCACGCGCCAGGACGGGTCGAGCTCCTCCAGATGCTGCGAGAGGTACGCCGGCTTGACCGTCTTGCCCGTCGTGATGGACCCGGCCGCCGCGGGAATCTCGCCGAGCATCGTGCGGATGAGCGAGGTCTTGCCCGTGCCGTTGGAACCGAGGATCCCCACGCGCTGACCGGGGCCGACATCCCAGGTGAGGTGATCGACGAGCGGTCGCTCCCCTGCCGCGACGGTCACGTCATGGAACTCGAACACCGTCTTGCCCAGGCGCGCATTGGCGAAGGCGAGCAGTTGCACGTCATCGCGCGGCGCGGGCTCGCCCTTGATGAGCTCATTGGCCGCATCGACGCGGAACTTCGGCTTCGTCGTCCGCGCAGGCGCGCCCCGGCGCAGCCACGCGAGTTCCTTGCGCAGGAGGTTCTGGCGGCGTGATTCCGAGGCAGCTGCCTGGCGCGCGCGCTCGGCCTTGCTCAGCACGAAGGCCGAATAGCCCCCGTCGTACTCCTCCACCCCGCCATCGACGACCTCCCACGTGCGATCGCACAGGGCATCGAGGAACCACCGGTCGTGGGTGACGATGACGATCGAGAGGCGCGGACGCGAGGCGAGGTGATCGGCCAGCCACGCCACTACCTCGACGTCGAGGTGGTTGGTGGGCTCGTCGAGCAGGAGCAGGTCGAGGTCGGCGATCAGGGCCCGGGCGAGCTGGACGCGCCGCCGCTCGCCTCCCGACATCTGGCCGAGCCGGCGATCGATGAGGGCCTCGTCGAAGCCGCCGAGGAGTCCGTCGAAGATGCTCCGGATCGCGGGGTCGCTCGCCCACTGGTGGGCGTCCTGACCCGGTACGACGTACTCGGCGACCGTCATCTGGGCATCGAATGCCTCAGACTGCGAGACGGTGCCGACGTGGACGCCGGATCCCACCGTGACGCGACCCGAGTCCGGCTGGACGAGGCCCCCCATGAGATTGAGCAGCGTGCTCTTGCCCGCGCCATTGCGACCCACGACCGCGATCCGCTCCGCCTCGCCAACACCAAGAGAAACATCATCGAGAAGGGGGCGCTCACCGTACGCCTTCGAGACGCGATCGAAGTTGACAAGATTGCGGCCGGCCATGAGATATCAAGCGTCGAGCGTGAGGATGGCCTCGTCGCCGTCCATGGTGATGGACAGATCCACGCCATCCTCGATGCGCACGTAGTCGGCCTCGCTTACCGTGACGATGGGCATGGCGGTGTCATACAGCTCGGCCGCCACGAGCGCGCCGGTCGCGATGATGCCGTCGGGCTCGGTCAGGACGATGCCCGCGGGGGCGATGCCCAGGCGCAGGAGCTCGGCGAGCACGTAGGTGCCCGAGCTCGAGCCACGCCCCGAGCGCATGACGAGGATGCGCCCCGTGACGACCGCACCGTGCTGCGGATGATGGACGTCGATGATGTCGCCGTCGGGGCCGATGCCACCCCAGAAGGACACGGGCTCGTCGAGCTTGAGCACCGCACCGGAAGCCTCGCCCGAGGTCACGCGCCAACCCGTGATCGCGGTCATGTGAAGAGCTCCCGGTTCCAGGTG
>JAPOKX010000177.1 GCA_029977425.1 Actinomycetota bacterium | reverse complement strand
GAGAGCCGCGCGCGCGAAATGATCCGCCTGGTCGGCCTCGAGGGCCGCGAAGGCTATTTCCCCCGCGAGCTCTCGGGCGGCCAGCAGCAGCGCGTCGCCCTCGCGCGCGCTCTCGCCCCGCGCCCCGACGTGATCCTCCTCGACGAGCCCTTCACCGCACTCGATGCCGCACTGCGCGTGCGCTTGCGCGCGGAGGTGCGCGATCTCCTCCGCGGTCTCGGCACGACCGCCCTCCTCATCACGCACGATCAGGAGGAGGCGCTCTCGACAGCGGATCTCGTCGCCGTGCTGCGCGATGGCCGCATCGTGCAGGTGGGCACGCCTCTCCAGGTGTACGACGTGCCCGCCGACCTCGACGTCGCCCGCTTCGTCGGGGACGCCGTGGAGCTGCCCGCCGTCGCGCGCGGGGGACGCGTGACCTGTGCGCTCGGCGACATCCCCATGCATGCGGACACCTCGGTCGAGGGCGACGCGGTGGTCGTCCTGCGTCCGGAGCAGCTGGTGCTCTCGTGCCCGGTCGAGCCCGCCTCCCTTCCCGGCGGGGGCGTCGTGCGCGAGACGTCGTACCACGGCCACGACTCGCTCCTGCGGGTCGAGCTAGCCGATGGCACCCTCATCCCCGTGCGCGTGCCCGGCGGCACGCCGCCCCCGCGCCCCGGCGACGCGGTGGTCGTCAGCGTGACCGGTCCGGGCCGGGTCTACCCCACCTGAACGCCTGCTCAAGACAGGTCACGATTGGGCGACGCGCCGCATTTTGCCTCGTATTTCCCGGGCCGATACCGGACATTCCCCCTAGGCTCCGGCTGTCCGTCCCGCAGGCGCGCTGCCTGTCCCGCAGGCGCGCTGGATCCGGCATAGGTCAGGTGAGGTAGGTCAGGTGAGCATCGCCATCCGGCTGAGGCAACTGCGCAAGACGTTCGGGGACGTGGTGGCCGTCGACAGCGTCGACCTCGACGTCGCCGACGGCGAGTTCCTCACCCTCCTCGGTCCCTCGGGCTCCGGCAAGACCACGGTGCTGCGCATGATCGCCGGGTTCGAGCAGCCCACTTCGGGCACGATCGAGCTCGCCGGGGTCGACGTCACCGAGGTGCCGCCGTACAACCGCGATGTCAACACGGTGTTCCAGGACTACGCGCTCTTCCCTCACATGGACGTGCTGTCGAACGTCGAGTACGGCCTCAAGGTCAAGAAGGTGCCCAAGGCCGAGCGTCGTCAGCGCGCGGAGGAAGCGCTCGCGTCGGTGCGTCTCGCGGACTACGGCTCGCGCAAGCCGAGCCAGCTCTCCGGCGGCCAGCGCCAGCGCGTCGCACTCGCTCGCGCGCTTGTCAATCGCCCCCGCGTCCTGCTGCTCGACGAGCCGCTGGGCGCCCTCGACCTCAAGCTGCGCGAGCAGATGCAGGTGGAGCTCAAGGAATTGCAGCGGGCCGTCGGCATCACGTTCGTCTTCGTCACGCACGACCAAGAGGAGGCGCTCACGATGTCGGACCGCATCGCGGTCTTCGACGCGGGGCGCATCGCCCAGATCGGCACGCCGGTGGAGATCTACGAGCATCCCCAGACGCCGTTCGTCGCGGGATTCGTGGGTGTCTCCAACCTCCTCGAGGCCGGCGTCGCCGCGACCCTGCTCGGTCGCCAGGGCCTGTGGTCCGTGCGCCCGGAGAAGATCCGCGTGATGCTCGGCTCGGTCTCGCCCGAGGGCAACGAGCGCGCTGCCGCGGGTGTCATCCGCGAGGTCGTCTACGTCGGCATGTCGACGCGCTTCATCGTCGACCTCGATGCCGGCGCCACGCTCATCGCCGTACAGCAGAACTCTCACGCCACCTCGTCGGAGGTCAACGCCATGCGAGGGCAGCGCGTGACATTGATGTGGAACACCGAGCACGAGATCCCCGTGGGGTCGTGACGGTGTTCACAGGACCACGCCGTCCGGCGCGGCCCACCAGAGAGAAGGAGGAGCAGGTGCACACAGCGCGTCTGCTAAAGATGCTGGCCGTCGGCGGAGCCGCGGCCCTGGTGCTCGCCGCCTGTGGTGGCGGCAGCAGCAGTTCAGGGGATTCGGGCGGCGCGCCCGACGTTCCCACCTACGCGGGCCCCGTCGGTGACGGCGAAGGCGCGCTCAACATCCTCGCGTGGCCTGGCTATGCCGAGGATGGCAGCACCGATCCGACGGTCGACTGGATCACGCCGTTCGAGGAGGCCACCGGCTGCCAGGTCAACGTGAAGACCTTCGGCACGTCCGACGAGGCCGTCAAGCTCATGCAGGGTGGTGGATACGACGTGGTCTCAGCGTCGGGTGATGCCTCGCTGCGCCTGATCTACGGCGGCAATGTGCAGCCCATCAACACCGACCTGGTGCCCAACTACGTCGACATCTTCCCGGATCTGAAGATGCAGAAGCACAACAGCGTCAACGGTGTTGCCTACGGCAT
>JAPOKX010000176.1 GCA_029977425.1 Actinomycetota bacterium | reverse complement strand
CACCGACCATTCTCCATTTCCGCCATGCACCCAGTGGGCTCGTCGGGCGAGCAGCAGTCGATCCGTTGATCCCTCGCGGTGGCAGAGCAGCATGCCTGCGGCGCCGAAGCGGCCCCACACCACGCGGCCGGAGTCCAGCGTGACCCAGCCGTCACCCGATCCGGGACGGCCGATGAGAGTCACGCTTGCCCCAGTCGAGTCACCCGATAAGTGTGACAAACGATCGAGCCCACGGCCTGTCGAGTGGTGCGAAGGATGTCAGTGTCCGCCGTCGGCCTTGTAGCGGTCGTAGGACTCTTGGATCTCCAGCTCGGCCTCCTCGCGGCCGGTCCAGGTCGCTCCCTCGACGGACTTGCCCGGCTCGAGGTCCTTGTAGACCTCGAAGAAGTGCTGGATCTCGAGACGGTCGAACTCCGACACGTGGTAGATGTCGCGCACGTGCTCCATGCGCGGGTCGCCCGCGGGCACGCACAGCACCTTGTCGTCGCCACCGGCCTCATCCGTCATGCGGAACATCCCGACCGCACGGCAGCGGATGACCACGCCGGGGAAGGTCGGCTCTTGCACGAGCACGAGGGCGTCCAATGGATCGCCGTCGAGGCCGAGGGTGTCATCGACGAAGCCGTAGTCATGCGGGTAGCGCGTCGACGTGAAGAGCATCCTGTCCAGGCGAATACGCCCGGTCTTGTGGTCCATCTCGTACTTGTTGCGACTGCCGGAGGGGATCTCGATGGTGACGTCGAATTCCAGGTGCTGGGGTGTCACGTGACCTCCTCGACGGGTGACCTGACCTAGTCTTCCCCATGGCGTGCCCGCTCAGTGGCCGCATCTGCCTTCTGGGAGGAGTCGCATGCGTCGCACGTGGCTTCCCCTCGTGGCCGTGCTCACGATCGGGGCGGCGATCCCGGCGTACGCCGCGCCGCAGTCAGCCCCCGTCGGGCCAGCCGAGGCGGTCCTCGCCCTGCCCGACCAGTCTCCGGAGGGTGCGCCCGACGCGCTGGCCGGCGTACTCGATCCCCTGCTCGACGATCCCTCGCTGGGCGGATCGGTCGGTGCGATCGTGCTCGATGTCGCCACGGGCGCGGTGATCTACCAGCGCGAGGCGGCGATGCCTCGGTCGCTCGCCTCGAACCAGAAGGTCTTCACGTCCTTGGCCATCCTCGATGCGCTGGGCCCCGAGGGCCGCATTGAGACGACGGTCGCGTGGGACTCCCCTACGTCGACCCTCACGCTGGTGGGTGCGGGCGACCCCACGCTGGCATCGGTCTCCGCGAGTGGATCGTCACTGGCGGACCTGGCCGACCAGGTGGCCGGCCAGGTGACGGGCGAGGTGTCGCTGCGTTACGACACGAGCCTCTTCGACGGGCCCGCTCTCGCACCCGGCTGGGCACCGGACTACCCCGCACTCGGCATCGCCGCTCCCGTGTCACCGCTCGTCGTGGATCGCTCGCGCATCGGGGGAGACGAGGCGCGACAGCCCGATCCCGCACGTGCGGCCGCGGACGCGTTCGCTTCCTTGCTCGCTGATCGGGGCGTGACGGTGGGCGACATCGCGGAGGGGGCGAGCACGGGTCAGGTGATCGCCACCACCACCTCCGAGCCGCTCGCGACGATGGTCGAGACGATGCTCACGGAGTCCGACAACGACATGTCGGAGATCCTCGGCCACCTTGCGGGCGCCGAGCAGTCCGGCGTGGGTTCCTTCGACTCCGGGGCAGCGGCGACGCTGGCCACCCTCCAGTCCCTGGGGATCCCCTCCAGCGGGTCGGAGTTCGTCGATGGCAGTGGACTGTCGTACGAGGATGTCGCGTCACCACTGACGCTCGCGAGTGCCGTGAGCCTCACGTCGGGTGCAGCAGCGCCGGCATGGACCTGGCCCGTGGTCCTCGGGCTTCCCGTCGCGGGTCTCACGGGCACCCTGGCCGATCGGTTCGTCGACCCCGACACCCGGCCCGCAGCGGGATTCGTGCGCGCCAAGACCGGCACGCTCATCGGCGTCTCGACCCTGGCCGGCACCGTGGTCGATGCTGACGGACGACTCCTCGCCTTCGCCTTCATGTCCGACGCGACCACCGATGTGGACTCCTCGCGTGCCGCCCTGGACCGGGCCGCGGCCGCACTCGCGGCCTGCGGGTGCCGCGGCTGACCCAGGGGCAGGCCGCGCGCCAAGGTCACACGCGCACTCCGGGGAGGACACCACGCGAACTTTGGGTAGAAAGCGCCCCTCCAGGGCGTCATCTACCCAAAGGTCAACAGGCGTCGTGTCGCCTGAGCCGGTGGGACGCGAACTTTGGGACGAAAGCGTCGCTGCACAGCACTTTTGTCCCAAAGTTCGTCTGGATCGCTGCCGAGGGCACCGGCTGGCCGCGGCCGCGCTGGCCGCCTGCGGGTGCCGCGGCCGCGCGTAGGCAAGCGTCCCCGACGTACAGTCGTCGGATGGCCGACCCCGTGGACTGGGCACTTGCCGCTGCCACGGGCGCGCGGTTGGCCCCCT
>JAPOKX010000175.1 GCA_029977425.1 Actinomycetota bacterium | reverse complement strand
GGTGCCGTGCGGGTCGCGCAGTAGCCGAACGTGGTCGGGCTGCCGGCCTTCACCATGTGGTTCCACGCCGCGCCACCGACGGAGATGGTGCCGTCGGGCTGCGTCGTGCGTACGCCGTTCCACAGACTGCTCACTGTGATGCCCTTGGGCAGGTCGACGCGCCAATGCTTCTCCGTCGTCGACTGCGTCGACACGACGACGTCGCTGCAGTAGCCCGCGCCCCAGTCGCTCGTCACGATCGGGGTCGCGACGACGCCCTCGGTCACACCCGGCATGCCGGGAGTAGGGGTGGGCGTGGGCGTGGGCGTGGGCGTCGGCGCGGGTGTCGGCGTGGGAGCGGGTGTCGGCGTACCGCCGGATCCGCCCAGGGTCACGTCCGCACACGAGTAGAAGGCCTCGGGGGAGTCGCTGCGCTGCCAGATCGTGTAGAGGATGGCGCGCCCGTCTCGCTTGGGGAGGTTCATGCGCAGGGCCGTGGTCGCCTCACGTGCACGCGGACCGGAATCGTGGACGAGCTCGAGGTCGGCCCAACGCAGTGGCTGCGTCGTCGGATCGAAGCCCGCGCGGGTGATGAAGACCTGGTAGTACTGGGTCGCGTGCGGAGCCGATGAAGTCCAGGTGAGCGTGTACTTGCCGTCGGCATCAGGCGTGAGATTGGTGGCCTTCCACTGCGTCGAGGGGCGGTCGAAAATCGCGTACTTCTCACGACCGGCCGAGCAGAGCTGGCCGTCGGGGATGATCTGCCGGTGCTGGCCCGCGGCCGCACCCTGATTGATCTCGTTCCAGTCGTAGAGCGCCTGGGGGCTGGTGCGCCAGGCCTCGGCGCACATCGGTGACGAGCGGTCGCCGGAGAAGCACTCCCAGATGCGTGAGGAGGGGTTCGACATGGAGCCGTGCGCCTGTGCAGGTCCCGCCCCCACCCCCACGGTGGTGAGCATCGCCGCGACGATGCTGAACGTTCCGATGAGGGCGGTGCCGGCGCGTCGTGAGCGCAGGGCGGTCTTCACGAGAATCTCCTGTCATTCGATAGCCCGGATGGGCACACCTCGCTGGACTCCCAGGCTCCCGAGCCGGTTCCCGTCGTTGCCACGCGAGAAGGCCCTTCCCAGGGATTTCTCACGGAGGCATTCGGGAGACTCACCTCGACGCCTGCGGGCCGCCGTGTCCTGGAATCGGGCATTCCCGGCCCGGCATAGACTCCCCCTGTGGCGCGCGGCGACGGCAGGCTCACGCACGATCTCGACCCGCAGGAGCGGGGTCCCCAGGACGCCTGCGGGGTCTTCGGCGTGTGGGCCCCCGGCGAGGACGTCGCCAAGCTGACCTACTTCGGCCTCTACGCCCTGCAGCACCGCGGGCAGGAGTCAGCCGGCATCGCCGTGAGCGATGGTCGCCACATCGTCGTCTACAAGGACATGGGCCTGGTCTCCCAGGTCTTCACCGAAGCGAGCCTGGAGTCACTGCAGGGCCACCTCGCGATCGGGCACACGCGCTACTCCACCACGGGCGCGAGCTGCTGGGACAACGCGCAGCCCACCTTCCGCGCCACCGCGACGGGCCACCTCGCGATCGCGCACAACGGCAACCTCACCAACACTCCCGAGCTCGCCGACCGCGTCGCCGCACTCGAGATGGACCGCGGCGAACTGCCCCTCGGTACTCCCAAGCCCACGCGTGCTACGTCGGACACCGAGCTCGTCACGGCCCTCATCGCCGCGCACCCCGATGAGTCGATGGAGGTGGCGGCCATGAAGGAGCTTCCGCAGCTCCAGGGCGCCTACTCCCTGGTCTTCATGGACGACACGACGCTCTACGCCGCGCGCGACCCGCAGGGCATCCGCCCGCTCGTCCTCGGCCGCCTCGAGCGCGGCTGGGTGGTGGCTAGCGAGACCGCGGCACTCGACATCGTCGGAGCGTCGTACGTCCGCGAGATCGAGCCGGGCGAGCTCATCGCCATCGACGAGCACGGCCTGCGCGCGCATTGCTTCGCCAAGCCGGAGCCCAAGGGCTGCCTGTTCGAGTTCGTCTACCTCGCGCGCCCGGACACGACGATCTCCGAGCGCAGCGTGCAGGCGACGCGCGTCGATATCGGCAAGCGCCTCGCGCGCGAGCATCCTGCCGACGCTGACCTCGTGATCCCCGTGCCGGAGTCGGGCCGCTACGCCGCGATCGGATACGCGCAGGAGTCGGGCATCCCCTTCGCCGAGGGCCTAGTGAAGAACGCCTACGTCGGACGCACCTTCATCCAGCCCTCGCAGACAATCCGCCAGCTCGGCATCCGCCTCAAGCTCAACCCCCTGCGCGAGGTGATCGCCGACCAGCGCCTGGTCGTCGTCGACGACTCGATCGTGCGCGGCAACACCCAGCGCGCGCTCGTGCGCATGCTCCGCGAGGCCGGTGCCCGCGAGGTACACGTGCGCATCTCCTCCCCGCCCGTCAAGTGGCCCTGCTTCTACGGCATCGACTTCGCCAGTCGCGCGGAGTTGATCGCGAGCGGCCTCTCGGTGGAAGAGATCTGCGCCTCCATCAGCGCCGAC
>JAPOKX010000174.1 GCA_029977425.1 Actinomycetota bacterium | reverse complement strand
CTCCGCGGCGCCTCGTGCGCCTGCCGGCACCATCGCGGCCTGCGTCGTCGCGAGGGCCGGGACACA
Source organism: Actinomycetota bacterium (assembly GCA_029977425.1). Taxonomy (GTDB): domain Bacteria; phylum Actinomycetota; class Actinomycetes; order S36-B12; family S36-B12; genus Mxb001. The sequence goes on along the minus strand of JAPOKX010000174.1, from coordinate 2,472 downwards.
GGCACCGGCGAACACTCCGTCGACCAGGACCGTGGCCACGAAGGCACCGTCTGATGTGACGCCCCTGAGGAGCATGAGAGCGGTCACCAGGCTCACCAACCCCTGCAGGCCCATGCCGGCGACGAGCAACCGGCGCGGATCGAATCGGTCCGTGATCGGACCGCTCGCCAGGCCGCCGAGGGCCAGGCCCACGGCGAAGACCGCGGCCGCGACACCGATGCCGAGAGCGTCACCCGTCAGCTCTGTCGTGTAGCGGAGCCGGCTCACATCCCGTCCGCCGTACCCGATCGCGGCGACGAGCATGACGAGCATGAGCGCAAGGAAGCGCGGGGACTGGCGGACCTCGCCCAGGGCTGATCGCCGCAGGGCGGGGGCGAACACGGGCTAGCGGACCTCGACGATCGGAAGGCGCAGGGCGCCCGATGCATGCTCGGGGACGAAGGGGTTCTTCGGCGCCACGGCCTCGACGGCGACGTAGGCGCTGCCCAGTTCCGGCCGCACGTCCTCCTCGCCCTTGTTGGGCCACATGGCCATGGCGCGCTCCGCCTGTGCGGTGATGGTCAGCGAGGGGTTGACGCCAAGGTTCGCGGTGATCGCTGACCCGTCGACGATGTGCATGCCCGGGTAGTGGAAGACGCGGTGATAGGCATCGATGACGCCCGTCTCGTCGTCGGCCCCGATCACGCAGCCACCGACGAAGTGGGCTGTCATGACCGCGTCGAAGTTGTCGAAGGCATTGGACCCGGCCACCCCGTCGATCTGATCGGCGATGCGGTGCACGACCTCGTCGGAGATGGTGATGTACGACGGGGCGGGGTTGGACTCGTCCTTGTTGGTCGCCAGGCGCCAGCCCAGTCGTCCCCGCTTGCCGGTGAGGGTGAGCGAGTTGTCGACCGGCTGCATGACGAGCGAGATGACGGCGCGCTCGCTCCACTTGCGCACGTTGACGAGATAGGCGGCGTTGGCGCGCTGCCGCCAGATCTCCTTGGTCCACGTGCGCCAGCGGGGCTCGCCCGGCCGCGGCACGGTGATGACCGACTGGAGCAGGCCCATGGAGTTGGAGCCCTTGCCGTAGCGGCACGGCTCGACGTGGGTGCCGACGTCGTCGGGGAAGAAGCTCGACGTGATCGCGACGCCACGGGTGTAGTCGGCATCCGGAGACTTCGCCACGGCGCCGAGGATCGACTCGGAGTTGGTGCGCGACAGGCGGCCGAGCATCCGCGAGAGCCGGGGCAGCTTGCCCTCGTCCTTCATGCGGTGCAGGAGCTTCTGGGTGTTGTAGGTACCGGCCGCCATGATGACCTGCTCGGCGGTGAAGGTGCGCGTGCGCCGGGACAGGCTGCCGGTGCGCTTGGTGGTGATGGTGTAGCCGCCGCCGGTGCGCGGCTCGATCGAGGTCACGGTCGTCATGGGGTGCACCACCGCCCCGGCTGACTCCGCCAGGCCGAGGTAGTTCTTGGGCAGGGTGTTCTTGGCGTTGTGGCGGCATCCGGTCATGCACTCGCCGCACTCGAGACACCCGCGCCGGGCGGGGCCGACGCCGCCGAAGTACGGGTCGGGGCTCTCGACGCCGGCCCCCGCACCGAAGTGCACGCCGACCGGAGTCAGATGGAACGAGTCGGGCACGCCCATGTCGGCGGCGACCTTCTGCATGATCTCGTCGGCCGGCGTGATCGAGGGGTTGAGCGTGACGCCGAGCATGCGCGAGGCCTGGTCGTAGTAGGGCGCGAGCTCACTGGCCCAGTCGGTGATGTGGGCCCACTGCTTGTCCTCGAAGAAGCGCTTCGGCGGGACGTAGAGGGTATTGGCGTAGACGAGGGAGCCGCCTCCGACGCCCGCTCCCGCGAGGACGACGACGTCCTTGAGCACGTGGATGCGCTGGATGCCGGTGCAGCCGAGAGCCGGAGCCCACAGGAAGCGGCGCAGGCGCCACGAGGTCTTGGGGAAGTCCGCATCGGTGAAGCGTCGGCCGGCCTCGAGCACCCCGACGCGGTAGCCCTTCTCCGTGAGTCGCAGCGCGGAGACCGAGCCTCCGAAGCCGGAGCCCACGACGAGGACGTCGTAGTCGAAGCCCGCCATGTCAGCCTCCCTCTTCCGCAGTCAGCCTAGATCCTCGATGGGACTAGAGCCGCAGTCGTCCCATCGTGCCCACCGCCGTGGCCAGGAACTGGCCCCATCGTTGCGCGTCGAGGCCGAGCTGGGGGCCGAAGCCAAGAAGTCGCTGGGTCGCGATCGCCTGGGGCTCCGTGTAGCACAGGATGCCGCCCTCGCCGTGCCGATGGCCGAGCCCGGAGTCGCCCACGCCGCCCATCGCCGCCGCCGTGGATCCCCAGGAGGCGGCGTAGCCCTCGTTGACGTTGACCGAGCCGGTGCGCAGGCGCCGGGCCATGCGTCGACCCGCGCGCAGGTCGCGGGTGAGGATCGAGGCATTGAGCCCGTACGTCGTGTCATTGGCCCGGCGCACCGCCTCCT
>JAPOKX010000173.1 GCA_029977425.1 Actinomycetota bacterium | reverse complement strand
GATCACGTGGCTGGCGTGGGCGCTCTTCATCGGCACCGTGGCCAACCTGCTCATCCTCACGGTCGAGTACGCCGGCAAGCACTCGACGCGCAATGCCGCCGTCGCCGCGCACATGCTCACTCACGGGCGCTACAAGCGCTCGTTCTGGGGCGGCGCGATCGGCCTGTCCGTCCTCACGGCGGTCCTCGCCTTCGTCGGAGCGCTCAACGAGGGCCTTGGCCTTCTCGCCGTCCTCGCCGGCGTCATCGCCCAGGCATCCCTGCTCATCTACGAGTCGGCCTACGTCAAGGCCGGCCAGGACGTCCCGCTCTCCTAGCGGCCGCTGACGACAGAAGGAGTGACATGACCGTCATGGACCGGCCCGAGACCCCGCGACCCGAGGCTTACGGACAGCGCACCCGGGGCGCCCTGTCCAACTACCCGCCCGTGGAGACGTGGGACGACGTCGTCATGTACGACGCCAAGGCCCACCCCAAGAAGGTCGAGCGCCACTACATGCTCGTCCCGACCACCTGCTTCAACTGCGAGTCCGCCTGCGGCCTCCTTGCCTACGTCGACAAGGAGACGAAGGAGGTCGTCAAGATCGAGGGCAACCCGGCCCACCCCGGGTCACGCGGCCGCAACTGCGCGAAGGGCCCGGCGACGATCAACCAGACCGAGGACCCGGAGCGCATCCTCTACCCCCTCAAGCGCACCGGTCCGCGCGGCTCCGCGCAGTTCGAGCGCGTCTCGTGGGACGACGCCCTCGACGACATCGCCGCGCGCATCCGCAAGGCCATCGTCGAAGGCCGGCGCAATGACGTGATGTACCACGTCGGCCGCCACGGCGAGGACGGCTTCATCGAGCGCGTGCTCCTCGCCTGGGGCGTCGACGGCAACAACACCCACACCAATATCTGCTCAGCGGGCGCGCGCTTCGGATACTCCCTCTGGGGCGGCTACGACCGGCCCTCCCCCGACCATGCCAATGCCAACGTCATCCTGCTCGTGTCGGCGCACCTGGAGTCGGGCCACTACTTCAACCCGCATGCCCAGCGCATCATCGAGGCGCAGGTGCACCATGGCGCCAAGCTCATCTCCATCGACCCGCGCCTGTCCAATACCGCGGCGAAGGCCGACGAGTGGGTCTCGCCGTGGCCGGGCACCGAGGCGGCGCTGCTGCTCTCCTTCGCGGCGTACCTCCTGCGCACCGACACGGTCGACTGGGACTACGTCCGCCGCTGGGTCAACTGGAAGACCTACATGGAGCGCCTGCATCCGGAGTCCGACCCCAATGACTTCGAGGCTTTCAAGAAGGCACTCACCGCCGACTACCAGCAGTACACCTTCGAGTACGCCGCGGAGGAGTGCCGCATCCCGGTCAAGCAGGTCGAGCGCGTCGCCAAGATCGTCGCCACGGCCAACGGCAAGCTCGCGGCCCACACCTGGCGCGCAGCCAGCGCCGGCAACCTGGGCGGCTGGGCGGTCGCCCGCGCATTGTTCTTCCTCACCGTGCTCACGGGCAGCGTCGGCCAGGAGGGTGGCACCAGCCCCAACGGCTGGAACAAGTTCATCCCCCACGGCCCCAACATGCCCGGCGGCCACGACTCGTGGAACGAGCTGCTCTGGCCGGCGGAGTTCCCCATGTCGACCAACGAGTTGTCGATCCTGCTCCCGCACTTCCTCCTCGAGGGCCGCGGCAAGCTCGACGTCTACTTCACGCGCGTCTACAACCCCGTGTGGACCAACCCCGACGGCTTCAGCTGGATCGAGGCGCTCTCGCGCGAGGATCTCGTGGGCTGCCACGTGGCCATGACGCCGACCTGGAACGAGACCGCGCTATGGGCCGACTACATCCTGCCCTTCGGTCACAGCACCGAGCGCCATGACACCCAGTCCTACGAGCAGTACGCCGGCAAGTGGCTGGGCTTCCGCCAGCCCGTGCGTCGCGTCGCGCTCGAGAAGATGGGCGAGAAGATCAGCGACACCCGCGACACCAATCCCGGCGAGGTCTGGGAGGAGGTCGAGTTCTGGTTCGAGCTGTCCTGGCGCATCGACCCCGACGGCTCCCTGGGCATCCGCCAGTACTTCGAGGCACCCGGTCGGCCCGGCGAGAAGGTCACCGTCGACGACTACTACGGCTGGGTGTTCGACAACCAGGTCCCCGGCCTGCCCGAGAAGGCCGCGGCGGAGGGCCTCACGCCACTGGAGTACATGCGCAAGTACGGCGCGGTCGAGATCGTCAATGGCCTCTATCGCCAGGACGAGCGCCCGCTCACGCCCGCCGAGCTCGAGGGCGCGGTGCCGGACGACAACGGAGTCCTGCGCAAGCCCATCACGCCGGAGACGCAGAAGCCGCTCGTCGGCGAGGCCGGTGCGGTGGGCATCCAGATGGAGGACGGCTCGCAGGTCGCGGGCTGGCTCACGCCAAGTCGCAAGCTGGAGCTCTACTCCCCCGCCATGGCGGAGTTCGGCTGGCCGGAGTACGCCACGCCGACGTACATCAAGTCGCACGTGCACCACAGCGGGATCGACACGGACAGCGACGAGATCCTGCTCGTGCCGACCTTCCGCCTGCCG
>JAPOKX010000172.1 GCA_029977425.1 Actinomycetota bacterium | reverse complement strand
ACGGGGTGGAAGATCATGTGCTCGCGCGAGACCTGGGTCGTGGCCTCAGCCGATTCCTCCGCGACGAGCGGACGGTAGCCCGCGTAGGTGCCGATCACGTCCTCGCGTCGCAGCGGTCGGGCAAGCCATCGATTGGCCTGCCCGAGCAGGTAGGAGATCTCGTCTTCCGTCGCCTCCGGGTCCGCGAGGCTCTCGCTCGGCTCGCGTGCCGTGTCGGTCGTGCCGACGATCCAGTCACCGCCCCAGGGCAGCAGGAAGAGCACGCTCGCGGGCGTGCGAGCGATGATCGCCGTCGTCGATCGGATGGCCTCGCCGCGCACGACGAGGTGGACTCCCTTGCTCTGCTGGACCCGATCCGGCGCCTCGGCGTCGACCATGTGGAGGACCTCGTCCGTCCAGATCCCCGCTGCGGCGATGACCACTCGCGACCGGATGTCGAAGTGCTCGCCGGTGATCTCGTCCTCGACGCGCACCCCGGTCACCCGCTCACCGTCGCGCAGGAGATCCTCCACACGGGCACGCGTGACGATGTGAGCGCCGTACGACGCTGCAGTGCGGGCGACGGCCACCGTGTGCCGGGCGTCGTCGATCTGGGCGTCGTGAAATCGGACGGCACCGGCGATCTCCCCCGCATCCAGGTCGGGCGCGAGCGCCTTCGCCTCGTCGACGTTGAGGCTCTTGGGCCGCGGCATCGTCCCGCCGTAGCTGCCGATGCGGCTCAGGGCGTCGTAGAGCCGCACGCCGGACGCGACATACGGACGCTCCCACTTCCGTCCGACGGGGAAGAGAAACGGGATCGGCCGCACCAGGTGGGGTGCGAGACGGTCGAGCAGGAGACCGCGCTCGGTGAGTGCCTCATGGACGAGGGAGAACTCACGCTGCTCGAGGTAGCGCAGGCCGCCGTGGGCGAGGCGCGAGGAGCGGGACGACGTACCGGCGGCGAGGTCGCTTTGCTCGACGAGAGCGACGCTGAGCCCGCGTGCCGCTGCATCGAGTGCTGCTCCGCAGCCCACGACACCCCCGCCGATGACGACGACATCGACCTCGTGATCGCGCAGGTAATCGACGGAGCGTTCCCGCGCGGCGGTACCGAGTCGATCATCGGCGTCGTTCACGCGACCATTCTCCTCCCCCGTCATGCCCGTGTCGTGACGAGGTCACTCCGGGTCGAGGACGACATCGATGCGCTGGAACTCCTTGAGATCGCTGTAGCCCGTCGTCGCCATGGCCTTGCGCAGCGCTCCGATGATGTTGGCCGATCCATCCGCGTGCGTCGAGGGCCCGCGCAGGATCTGCTCCAGGGTGCCGACGACACCGAGCTCCTTGCGCTCCCCGCGGGGCAGGTGGGCATGCCATGCCTCGGCTCCCCAGTGCACGCCCCGGCCTGGTGCATCGCTCGCGCGGGCCAGGAGGGACCCCACCATGGCGGCGTCGGCGCCACACGCGATCGCCTTGACGAGCGCCCCGGAGGAGCCCACCGAGCCGTCGGCGATGACGTGGACGTAGCGGCCGCCCGACTCGTCGAGGTAGTCGCGTCGCGCCGCCGCGACATCGGCGATCGCGCTCGCCATGGGGACACGGATCCCCAGGACATCCGACGTGGTGTGCGCCGCGCCGCCACCGAAGCCCACGAGCACGCCCGCCGCTCCGGTGCGCATGAGGTGAAGAGCTGCCTGATAGGTGGCGCATCCGCCCACGATGACGGGGACCTCGAGCTCGTAGATGAACGTCTTGAGGTTGAGAGGGGCATGACCCGCCGACACGTGCTCCGCGGACACCGTGGTCCCGCGGATGACAAGCAGGTCGATCCCCGCGGCAACCGCGACCGGGGCAAGCCGCGCGGCCGATTGCGGCGAGACGCCAGCTGCGACTGTCACGCCGGCATCGCGGATCTGCTTCAGGCGCTCGGCGACGAGGTTGTCATCGACGGGGGCGGCACCGTAGATGCGCTGGAGCACCGCGGTGGCCTCGTGGGCGGGTGCCTGCCGGATCTCCTCGAGTTGCGGGGTCGGATCGGCATACCGCGTCCATAGGCCCTCGAGGTTGAGGACCGCGGGGATGCCAAGACGGCCGAGGGCGATCGCTGTCGCGGGCGACACGACGGAGTCCATGGGCGCTGCCATGACGGGCGCCTCGAAGCGGTAGGCGTCGATCTGCCACGCGGTCGACACCTCGTCCGCATCGCGGGTGCGCCGGCTCGGTGCGATGGCGACCTCGTCGAGGGAGTAGGCCACCCGGCCACGCTTGCCGCGGCCGATCTCGATCTCTGCCACGGCTGTCCTAACGCGAGTGGTAGTTGGGCGCCTCGACTGTCATCACGACGTCGTGCGGGTGGCTCTCCTTGAGGCCCGCGGCGGTGATGCGCACGAAGCGGCCCTTGGCGTGGAGCTCGGGGATGGTCGACGCACCGGAGTAGCCCATCGAGGCGCGCAGGCCGCCGATGAGCTGGTGCGCGACGACAGAGAGCGGGCCTCGGTAGGGCACCATGCCCTCGATGCCCTCGGGCACGAGCTTGTCGGCCTCGGTGACCTCGCCCTGGAAGTAGCGGTCCTTGCTGCCCTGCTGCATGG
>JAPOKX010000171.1 GCA_029977425.1 Actinomycetota bacterium | reverse complement strand
CGAATGCCACCGTCGCGCTTGATCCGCCGCCCTTCGCCTTCACGGTCGGCGACGTGCTCGCGGATGGCCGTCCCGGGATCGCGCGGGAGGCCATCGTCGGCACCGGATGGGGCCCCCAGGTCGATCTGCTCCCCAGCGAGGAGGCGGTGGCGCACCGCAACCGGCCGGAGGGGCCCGACTCCGCGACCCGGCTCCGCGTGACGCTGGCCGGAGCCACGGACGGCTACGACCTCGTCCTGCTCGACTGCCCTCCTTCGCTCGACGAGCTCACGCGCAACGGCCTGGCCGCCGCCGACAGCGCGCTGGTCGTCACCGAGCCGGGGTTCTTCGCGCTCCAGGGAGCCACGCGAGCGCTGCGCGCAGTCGAGGCCGCGCGCACGTCGGTCAACCTGCGCCTTCGCCCGGCCGGAGTCCTCGTCAATCGGGTGCGCGGCAACCTCTCCGAGCACCGCTATCGCATCGACGAGCTGCGCGGGGTCTACGGCGACCTAGTGCTCGAGCCCGTGATTCCCGAGCGCTCGGCGGTGCAGCAGGCGCAGGGTGCGGGCGTGCCCGTGCAGGCCTGGCGCTCCCCCGGCGCCGCCGAGGTCAGTGACGCCTACGACGACATTCTCGACCGGCTGCTGGGCTGATCGGCGTACCGTTGACACCTATCCCTTCCGGAGGAGCCATGGCCCCGCAGACGCCTCGACCCGCCCTGAGTCGTGCCCCCGACGCCGACCTTCACCCGGTGAGCGGGAGGCCGCTCCCCACTCAGGTCCCCGGAGGCGTGAAGGCCGGAGGCACGAAGGAAGGCAAGGGCAAGTCGAAGTCCCAGGTCGTCAAGGCCAAGAGCCTCAAGCCCGGCAAGGGCGCGACAGCGGCCGACGCGATCACGGGACCGCCCAAGGACAAGTACGTCGACCTGGGTGCGCGCGTGCCCAAGTCGGTGCGCAAGCGACTGCGGGCGGAGGCTGCGTCGCAGGGGGTCGGGGTAGACGACTTGCTCGCGCGCATCCTCGACGCCTACCTGCCGTAAGGGGCGTCAGGGCACGGGATGCTCGGCGTCGTACCTGAGGAACGCCGGCACGGCAGCGACGAGCGCTCCGGTGAAGACCAGGCAGAGCAACCCGCCGGACACCGCCGAGACCGTCTCGCCGAAGAGGCCCGCCACCGCACCGGACTCCACGTCGCCAAGTCGTGGGCCGCCGACGACGACGACCGTGAAGATGCCCTGCAGTCGCCCGCGGTAGTCGTCGGGCGTCGCCGCCTGCAGGATCGTCGAGCGGAAGATCGCGCTCACCGAGTCCGCGCCGCCCGCGATGGCGAGGAGGACGAGCGCCACCGGGAGCGCCCGGACGAGGCCGAAGACAGCGATCGCACCTCCCCAGACGCAGATGGAGATGACGACGGCGAGACCCTGCCGTCGCACCTTGCCCAGCGGCCCGGAGAAGACGGTCGCGACGATCGATCCGACGGCGGGGGCGGCGGAGAGGAGCCCCACGATGAGGGCGACGTCGGCAAGGGACCCGCCGTACCACGCGGTCGCGATGGCGGGGAAGAGCGCGCGTGGCATCCCGAAGACCATGGCGACGATGTCGAGGTAGAAGGACATCTGCAGGTTGCGCTTGCCCTTGAGGAAGCGCAGCCCCTCGAGCACGCTGCGCCATCCGCGCGCAGCGTCGGGCGCGACGCCTTCGGGGGGCAGCGAGGGAAGTCGCCACATCGCCCACACGGAGATGGCGAAGACGACGAGGTCGATGAGGTAGACGGTCGTCACGGTGCCGGTGCCGGCGATGAGGAACCCGGCGAGCACCGGTCCGATGGTGAAGGCCAGTCCCCAGGTGAGGGTGTTGAGGGCATTGGCCGCCGGCAGGAGGTGCAGCGGCACGAGCCTGGGCACGATGGCCTGCCGCGCCGGATTGGCGACCGCGAAGAAGCCCGACTGCACCGCGATGATGGCGTAGAGAAGGGCCACAGAGTTCGCGCCGGCGAGCGACTGGACGACGAAGGCAAGCGTGCTCGCCCAGAGCCCGACGGTGGCGATGAGCGCGACGCGCCGGCGATCGAAGCGATCGAGCAGCGCCCCGCCGTACAGCCCGAGGACGACGAGGGGCACGAGCTGGAAGAGCCCGGTGAGGCCGACCGCCCAGGATGACGCGGTGAGGTCGTAGACCTGGAGGGCCACGGCGACCGAGGTCATCTGCTGGCCGGCAGCTCCGACGCTGTGGCCGATCCACAAGCGCCGGAAGGGGGCGCTCTCGCGGAGCGGCGTGAGATCAGCGAAGAGTCGGGCCATCAGGGTGCCGTCAAGGCGAGAGTCGCTCGACGACCCAGGCGCCCGCGTCATCCAGGCCGCCGTCGCGCACGCGGCGGTAGCGCAGGCGATCGTGCAGCCGCGAGTCGCGGCCCTGCCAGAACTCCACCGTGTCGGGTACGACGATCCACCCGCCCCAGAAGTCCGGGAGCGGCACGTCGCCGGGGAAGCGCTCCAGCAGCTCGGCGTGACGTTCATCGAGCACAGCGCGGTCGGCGATCACCTCGGACTGCCGGCTTGCCCACGCGCCGAGGCGCGATCCGTGCGGGCGCGAGGCAAAGTAGTCCGCCGCCTCGTCGCGCG
>JAPOKX010000170.1 GCA_029977425.1 Actinomycetota bacterium | reverse complement strand
CGGGCTGGCCCGATAGAGGCGGCTCCGCCGACTCGCCGGGCTGGCCCGATAGAGGCGGCTCCGCCGACTCGCCGGGCCCATACGGGAGCCGTACCCTCACCCTGTGGCGATCCCGGTGCTTCCCGCGACGACGGCACCCCGGGTCCGGACCATGCCCCTCGAGGATCCCGGTCCCCTCCTCGACCGCCTCCCCGACACCGCCGGCACCGCGTGGGTCCGCGACGGCGACGGACTCATCGGCTGGGGCGTCGCCGCTTCCTTCGATGTCACCGGCGACGAGCGCTTCAGCCGCACGCAGCGCTGGTGGGCCTCGTGGTGCCGCCAGGCCGACATCGACGACCCGCTGCAGCTCCCGGGCACGGGCCCGGTGGCCTTCGGCTCGTTCACCTTCGATCCCGAGCCCGCCTCCGGGCGCACCTCGCGCATCGTGGTCCCGCGCGCCGTGCTCGGTCGCCGCGAGGGCCGCGCCTGGCTCACCGTCGTCGACGATCCCGACGACCTGCTCCCTCCTGATTCCCTTCTCCCGCCGGTCATGCGTCCTGACGGTCCGTCCCGCGTCGACTGGGGTCGTGGCACGCGGACATCGGAGGAGTGGAAGGCGGCGGTGGGCGAAGCCATCGACCGCATCGGCCGAGGCGAGGTCGACAAGGTCGTCCTCGCGCGCGACGTCGTCGCCGAGGTGAGCGATGACTTCGACGTGCGCTACCTGCTGCAGCGGCTGGCGGATTCCTATCCCGAATGCTGGACCTTCCAGGTCGACGACATGGTGGGCGCCACGCCCGAGCTCCTGGTACGCCGCACCGCAGACACCGTGCTCTCGCGCGTGCTGGCCGGCACGGTGAAGCGCCGCGGTGATGAGAGCGAGGACGCCAGCCTCGCTGAGGCACTCCTCGGCAGCAACAAGGACCTCGAGGAGCACGAGTACGCCGTGCGCTCGGTCGCGCGCGCCCTCGGCCACCACTGCACCGACCTGCGCGTGCCCCAGCAGCCGCACGTGCTGCGCTTGGCCAACGTGCAGCATCTCGCGACGGACGTCACCGGCCGCCTCGCCGACGGCGCCCCCGTCCTCGCCCTTGCCGCGTCGCTGCACCCCACAGCCGCGGTGTGCGGCACGCCGACCGAGCGCGCCTCCGCCATGATCCGCGAGCTCGAGGGCATGGATCGCGGTCGCTACGCCGGCCCCGTGGGCTGGTTCGACAGTCGCGGTGACGGCGAGTTCGGCATCGCACTGCGCTGCGCGGAGGTGCGCCCCGGGTCGCTGCGCCTCTTCGCCGGCTGCGGAATCGTGAGCGGATCCGACCCTGAGGCCGAGCTCGCGGAGTCTCGAGCGAAGCTCGCCCCCATCCGCCAAGCGCTTGCCTGAATCCTCACGCCTTCCCGCCTCATCGGGCTCACCGCCTAACCTGGTGAGGTGACTGACGGAGCCGCACGCATCGAGCGCCGTCGCCACATCCTTGACGCCGCCCACGATCTCTTCGAGGACACGGGCATCGCAGCGACCTCACGTCGCGATGTCGCTGCTGCCGCGGACGTCGCCACGCGCTCGGTTCACGCCGTCGCCGACAGCCGCAGCGCACTCCTCGCCCTCGTCACCGAGGCACTGCCCTTCCCTCCCACCTCGCAGCGGCTGCAGGACCAGGCCAGGTCGGCCGAGGCGCGGGGCGAGGCACTGCAGACGATCCTCGCGACCGCCCGAGAGGCCTTCGGCGCACCGGCCTCGGTCTGGGACGTGATCGAGTTGCAGGCGACAGTGCTCGCACCCTTCGACGAGGAGCTTGCCGAGATCGTGCGCGCCCGCGTGGCCCTGCGCTGGGAGGCCGCGCGCACCGTCGTGCATCAGCTCCGCGGCGAGGGCGGGATCGACTCCACGATCGACGACGACGCCGCGACCCTGCACCTGCTGGCGATGGGCGCGGGGCTGGCACTCCTCGACGGCCTCACCCCGCGGCCCGTCGAGGCAGGAGCGTGGGTGCGGCTCACCTCGCGTCTGCTCGAGTCGCTCGCCGCCATCGACCCGCAGGGCCGGGACTACGACGGAGCGACCAGGCCCTGGCGCATCCGCGTGGTGGCTCCCGGCACGCCGGCCGCGACCGCTCGCGTGCTGCGTGTGCTGGCGCTCCTCGGCGCCGACGTCATCACTCTCTTCACCCATGCGCAGGACGACGGCACCCAGCTCATCGATCTCATCTGCTCGGCTCCCGAGACGATCGAGCGCGACGACATCACCCGATCGCTGGCGACCGCGGGGCATCGCGTCCTGGCCGCCCCTGGAGTGCCCGAGGACGAGCACGATCTCGTCACCCGCATCCTCGATGTCGCCGCCGAGCTCGTCGTGCACCCCGAGCGGGCCCCGCGCGCAGCTGCCGAGCTCGTGCTCGCCGACTCGTGGACCGTGGAGCCGGCAACCGAGGGCGAAGACGCCACCAGCGATGTCATGCGCCTGCAGTGGACCCCCGATCACCACGTGGTGCTGCACCGAGAGGGTGCTCCCTTCGCCGCCGTCGAGCGCGCACGGGCCTCCGCACTGCTCCGCCTCGTCGACGCCGTGGCGAGCGCTCCGGCGGGCACCGGAGGCTTCGGCTGGGTGGAGTACCTCCGCGATGGCACGCAGGTCGTCATCCGCCTCGCCCGGCCCGAGGACGCCGAAGCGGTGGCCGACATGCAT
>JAPOKX010000016.1 GCA_029977425.1 Actinomycetota bacterium | reverse complement strand
GGCCCAAGGCGAGCGGGTGGACGCCTTCTGGGCGCAGGCGATGCGGCTTCGTTCGCTGCTGAAGTTCGACTTCTACTTCGCGGACTCGGCGACGTTCCGGGAGAACATCGCCGAGGAACTGCAGTGGAACCACGACTGGGAGACCCAGCTCGACGCCGGCCCCGAAGCGGTCGACGCCCTGCTGCGGGCCAAGCGGCCGCTGATGGCCAACGCGATGCTGCGGCCGTTCTTCGAGGCTTACGAAATCGTCGCCGATGTGCTCTGCGACGCGCCGACCGACATCAGCGACAAGGACCTGACCAAGCAGGCACTCGGCGTCGGAAGCCAATATGCCGCACAGGGTTTGGTGCGCAGCAACGAATCCGTCTCGGCGCTGCTGTTCGCCACGGCGCGCCAGGTCGCGGGAGACCAGAAACTGTTCGAGGCGGCCCCGGATCTTCGGGAACGCCGTCGCGCGTTCTTCGACGAGTTGCGGGCCATCATCGCGGATATGGATCGTGTCCACGACATCGCGTCCGAGCAGTTCTATCAGCGCGAAGCGCAACTGAAGCAGTGATGGTGCGCGCCTCGACGGCCGGGGTTCTGGCCGCGCTGACGCTGCTGGCGTCCGGCTGTGCGGTGCTGCGCTCGGGGGAGGGGGCGGAAGCCGTCAGTGCGGAGAACCTTCAGAAGGACATCGCCAACCGGCTGACCGAAGCCGGCCAGCCACCCAAATCGGTGACCTGCCAGGGCGGGCTGGGCGATCTGCCCGGTGCCACCACCCGATGCGATGTCGTGCTGACAGACACCAACAGCATCCAGCCGGTGGTCACCCTGACTGCTGCCAATCCGCTGACGTACACCGTCACCCCGGCGGTCAGCGCCGGACAACTGGCCACCGCGGTGGGTGCGTTGCTGAAAAGCTCCGGAGTCGACTGCAAGACCGGGTTGGAGGGCACCAGCGGCGCCGCGGCGCAGTGTGATGTCGCTGCCGACGGTGTGACGATGACCCGCACCGTCGAGGTCACCGGAGTGCAGGGCCTGCTGATGTCCTATGCCGTCCTGCCGGTACTCGGCAAACAGCAACTCGACGGACTGCTCGCCGATCGTCTGGCCGCGGAGACCGGTCAGCGGCCGGAGCGCGCCGACTGCACCGGCGACCTGCAGGGCAAGGTCGGCGCCACCGTCGATTGCGCCGTCGTCCGGGGTGGCAACACCGAACAGCTCACCCTGACGGTGGCCAAGGTTGACGGTGACGTCATTGACTTCGGATACGGACCAAAGGCCTAGTCAGGCGTAGTAACGTCGCCCCCCATGACGACCACGAACAGGCTCGCCGCCGGTGCGGCCGCGATCGCCTCTGTTGCACTGCTCGGCGCCGGATTGTCCGGCTGCTCGGTCAAGGTTGAGAAGAGCCCGCCGTCGGTCGGCGCCGCGGATCTGCAGAAGCAACTGACCGATCAGCTGTCCGGGGCCGATCCGGCCCCGAAATCGGTGACGTGCAAGAACGATCTCGCCGGGCAAGTGGGAAAGACCGCCAGCTGTGACGTGACGTTCAGTGACACCAATGCTGTTGAGGCGGTGGTGACAGTGACCAGTGTCGACAAGGACAACGTCTCCTACGACATCTCGCCGATGTTGACCAAAGAGCAACTGGCCAAATCGGTTTCGGCAATGGCCGACGCGGCCTCCGCGGTCTGCGCATCGGGTCTGGAGGGCAAGATCGGCGCGACAGCCCAGTGTGATGTGACGGTGGACGGTGTCACCACCAAGCGCATGGTCGAGGTCGACGGCGTCAGCGGGTTGTCGATGGACTACTCGGTCCGGCGGGTGGTGCCCAAGGAAGAGGTCCAGACCCTGCTGATCCAGAAGCTCAGCGCCGATGGCACTCCGGTGGAGACCGTCGAATGTGTGGATGACGCGGTGGCCAAGCTCGGCGCGAACGTCGAGTGTGCCGCGGTGACGGGTAATCAGAAAAAGGGTTATGTGGTCACCGTCACCACGGTCGAAGAGGACAAGTTCGACATCGACTACAAAGACGTGCCCTAGCCCCATCGGCACCATGCCGGTTCCCTAGGCTGGGAGCGTGACGTCGACAGTTCGCCGAGGCCCGGTCTGGCCGGTGCTGACCGCGGTGGCGGTGCTGGCAGGGGTGGTGGCCGCCGGTCTCGGCGCGCTGGCCCTTGCTGATGCGCTGACCGCGACCGGGCTGCCCGACCCCGGCCCCGCCACGACCGTCGGCCTGCCGTTCGTGCGGGCCGCCGGTGAGATCGCCGCCGTCATCGCGATCGGCGGCTTCCTGTTCGCGGCCTTCTTCGTTCCGCCTCAGGACAACGGTGTGCTGGACGCCGCCGGCTACCGCGCGCTGCGAACGGGCACGGTGGCCTCTGGACTGTGGGCGGCCTGCGCCGTGCTGCTGATTCCGCTGACCATCTCCGATGTGTCCGGTCACCCGGTGCGCGAGCACCTCAACCCGGTCGATCTGTGGCGGGTGGTCGGGGAGGTGGACACCGCCAACGCCTGGCGCTGGACCGCAGGTCTGGCATTGTTCGTCACTCTCGTGTCGGTGCCGGTCCTGCGATGGTCATGGACGCCGGTGCTCTTCGCGCTGGCGTGGCTGACGCTGGTGCCGCTGGGACTGACGGGTCACTCCGCGGTCGGCGGGTCCCACGATTACGCCACCAACAGCCTGCTGATCCACCTGACCGCCGGAGCGCTGTGGGCCGGTGGACTGCTGGTGCTGCTGGCGCACGCCTTGCGCGGCGGAGAGCACACCGACCTTGCCGCCCGCCGGTTCTCGAAGGTCGCGTTCTGGTGCTTCGTGGCGATGGTGCTCTCCGGGATGGTCAACGCTCTTGTCCGCATCCGTCCGGCTGAGTTGTTCAGCACGCCGTACGGCGGGCTGGTGGTGGCCAAGGCCGTCGCCCTCACCGCGCTGGGCATCATCGGTTGGCGTCAGCGGCGCAGCGCAGTCGGCGCACTGCAGGCCGATCCGCAGCAGCGCCGGCCGCTGATCCGGCTGGCGCTGCTCGAAGCCGTGGTGTTCGGCGTGACGTTCGGCGTGGCGGTCGGACTGGGCCGTACTCCGCCACCACCCCCGAGGGTGCTGAACCCGTCGGCCGCCGAAGTCGCGATCGGCTTCGACGTCGCCGGTCCGCCGACGCTGGCGCGGATCCTGCTGGACTGGCGCTTCGATCTCATCTTCGGCACGGCGGCAATCGTTTTCGCCGCGGTGTACTTGGCCGGGGTGAGCCGGTTGCGTCGCCGTGGCGACGAATGGCCGCCGGGACGGACCACCGCATGGCTGCTCGGATGCGCACTGCTGTTGTTCACCACCTCGTCGGGTATGGGCCGCTACATGATGGCGACCTTCAGCATGCACATGGCCGGACACATGCTGCTGTCCATGCTGATCCCGATCCTGATGGTGCTCGGCGCGCCGACCACTCTGGCGTTGCGCGCGCTGCCGACGGCGGGCAAGGGCAATCCACCCGGTCCGCGTGAGTGGCTGCTGACCGGACTGCACAGCACGTGGTCGCGGTTCTTCACCCATCCCGTCGTGGCAACGCTGATGTTCGTCGCCGGTTTCTACGCGCTGTACTTCAGCGGGCTCTTCGACGCCGCGGTCAGCCACCACGGCTCACACATCCTGATGAACATCCACTTTTTGATGAGCGGCTACCTGTTCTACTGGGTGGTGATCGGCATCGATCCCGCTCCGCGCAATGTCCCGCCGCTGGGAAAGATCGGCATGGTCTTCGCCTCGGTGCCGTTGCACGCCTTCTTCGGGGTGATCCTGATGGGCATGACCGGACTGTTGGGGGAGCGGTTCTACCGCTCACTCGGATTGCCCTGGCAGACAGACCTTCTGGGCGACCAGCAACTCGGCGGCTCGATCGCCTGGGCGGCCGGCGAGTTCCCGTTGGTCGTGGTGCTGATCGCTCTGCTGATCCAGTGGCAGCGCAGTGACCGGCGTGACGCGGTGCGTTTGGACCGGGCCGCCGAACGGGACAACGACGCGGAACTGGCGGCCTACAACGCGATGCTGGCGCAACTGGCCGGACGTGATCGCACCGGTCAGTAGAACCATCCCCACTTCCTGATCCATCCACAGTCACTGTGTCCGAGCGGGGCTCGCGCCCGCGGTTCGTCGGTGCCGTCACGCCCACTTGAGGGGCGAACCCGCACCGAATGAACAACGAAAGGACACATGCCATGTTCGAGACACCGATGACCGTCGTCGGCCGCGTCGTCACCGATCTGCGCCGCCGGGTGGTGGGCGACCAGGAGGTGATCAGCTTCCGGGTGGCCAGCAACTCGCGCCGGCGCACCGGCGATGGCGCCTGGGAGCCCGGCAACTCGCTCTACATCACCGTCAACTGCTGGGGCCGCCTCGTCACCGGCGTCGGGGCCGCGCTCTACAAGGGCGCGCCGGTGATCGTGTCCGGCATCGTGCACACCAGTGAATACGAGGACAAAGACGGGGTGAAGCGCTCCTCGCTCGAGATGCGGGCCAACGCCGTCGGACCGGACCTGGCCCGGGTGATCGCCCGGATCGAACAGCCGCCGCGCCCCCGCGATGGCGAGGACGAGACGTCTCCGGCGGCAGAGGCCGACGAATCCGATCCGGCCGAGCCCGACCCCCTGGTGCTGTCCGCCTGAGGGCCGGTGGTGGTCACGCCGGTGAAACCCGGCGTGGCCGCCACCTAGGATGGTCGGCGTGGCGGAATTCATCTACACCATGCGCAAAGTCCGCAAGGCCCACGGCGACAAGGTCATCCTCGACGATGTCACGCTGAACTTCCTGCCGGGAGCCAAGATCGGCGTCGTCGGTCCCAATGGCGCCGGCAAATCCAGCGTGCTGCGCATCATGGCCGGACTCGACCAGCCCAACAACGGCGACGCCTTCCTCGCACCCGGCGCCACCGTCGGAATTCTGCTGCAGGAACCGCCGCTCAACGAGGACAAGACGGTTCGGGAGAACGTCGAAGAGGGCCTCGGCGACATCAAGGTCAAGCTCGACCGGTTCAACGAAGTCGCCGAACTGATGGCGACCGACTACACCGACGAGCTGATGGAGGAGATGGGCCGGCTCCAGGAGGAGCTCGACCACGCCGATGCCTGGGATATGGACTCCCAGCTCGAGCAGGCGATGGACGCGCTGCGCTGCCCGCCGCCCGACGAGCCGGTGACCCACCTCTCCGGTGGTGAGCGTCGCCGGGTCGCGCTGTGCAAGCTGCTGCTGTCCAAGCCGGACCTGCTGCTGCTCGACGAGCCCACCAACCACCTCGACGCCGAGAGCGTCGCCTGGCTGGAGCACCATTTGCGCGACTACGCGGGCACCGTGGTCATGGTCACCCACGATCGCTACTTCCTCGACAACGTCGCCCAGTGGATCCTCGAGCTCGATCGTGGCCACGCCTACCCCTACGAGGGCAACTACTCCGTCTACCTCGAGAAGAAGGCCGCCCGGCTGAAGGTCGAGGGCCAGCGCGACGCCAAGCTCAAGAAGCGTCTCACCGAGGAGCTCGAATGGGTGCGCTCCAGCGCCCGCGCCCGCCAGACCAAGAGCAAGTCCCGTCTCGAGCGCTACGAGGAGATGGCCGCCGAGGCCGAGAAGACACGCAAGCTCGACTTCGACGAGATCCAGATCCCGCCCGGCCCCCGCCTGGGCAACGTCGTCGTGGAGGTAGACCACCTCACCAAGGCCTTCGGCGACCGCGTGCTGCTGGACGATCTGTCGTTCACGCTCCCGCGCAACGGCATCGTCGGTGTGATCGGCCCCAACGGCGTCGGCAAGACGACGCTCTTCCGCATGATCGTCGCGGCGGCCCAGGGAGGCTCGGACGACAAGGACGAGTTGCCCACGTCCGGCGACATCAAGGTCGGCGAGACCGTCACGCTCTCCTACGTCGACCAGAGCCGGTCGGGCCTCGACCCCCAGAAGAACGTCTGGGAGGTCGTCTCCGATGGTCTCGACTGGATCAAGGTCGGCAACGTCGAGATGCCCTCGCGCGCGTACGTCTCCGCGTTCGGCTTCAAGGGCCCCGACCAGCAGAAGCCCGCGGGCGTGCTGTCGGGTGGTGAGCGCAACCGCCTTAACCTCGCCCTCACCCTCAAGATGGGCGGCAACCTGCTGCTCCTCGACGAGCCGACGAACGACCTCGATGTCGAGACGCTTGGCTAACTGGAGAACGCCCTGCTGGAGTTCCCCGGCTGCGCTGTCATCACCTCGCACGACCGGTGGTTCCTCGACCGCATCGCGACGCACATCCTCGCCTACGAGGGCGATTCGCAGTGGTTCTGGTTCGAGGGCAACTTCGAGTCCTACGAGAAGAACAAGGTCGAGCGCCTCGGTGTCGAGGCGGCTCGCCCCCACCGGGCGACGTACCGCAAACTCACCCGCGACTAGGGCGGATCCGCCTCGAGTTGCCCCATCTCGAGTTGCCCTGGCCAGCCGCAGGGGGGAGGCTTGCGGCATGCGCGCGTGGGGACCGATCTCGTGACGACGTCGAGCGCGCTCACCACGCTTGACCTCCCCGAGCACGAGGGCCGACTCCTGACTGCGCACCTCGAGCGTCTCGTGGCGTGGGATCCGAGTGGACATGTGCGCGTCGTCGCGCGGGGGAATGCCGTCGGCGTCTACGCCGCCCCTCCGATGCGCGTGGTGAGCTTCGTCGCGCTGCCCCTGCGCGCGCCCGTCGCCGACGAGGTGGACGTCTCGGCCCGCACTGCTGCCGTGCGCGCAGGACTGGAGACGCTGCCCGGGGTGACGGAGCTGCGTCTGCCGGAGCCTGCTGTCGGTTCTCCGGGCCTTGCGCTCCTTCCTCCCTCTGAGGGGTGGCAACTGCCGATTCACGGCGTGTCCG
Organism: Actinomycetota bacterium; assembly: GCA_029977425.1. Classification (GTDB taxonomy): domain Bacteria; phylum Actinomycetota; class Actinomycetes; order S36-B12; family S36-B12; genus Mxb001. The sequence goes on along the minus strand of JAPOKX010000016.1, from coordinate 16,033 downwards.
GCGATGTCGTGCCCGAGGTGGACGCGGCAGTCGCCGAGTTCCGTCGCCGCGCATCGACGGTAGTGGACCCGCAGGCCTTGGCCGAGCAGATCTGGGAGCGCCCGTCCTTCGGCGGGCTGCCCCTGCGCGTGCTCCATGCCGCTCGTCGGCTCGGCTTCCTCACCGAGGATGCCTCGCGCGTCACTGCCTGCACCATGACGGGCTGGAAGCGCCTGACCACCGTCAGGGGCCAGGTCTTCGTGCGCACGCACACGCCGACCCAGCGCCCTGATCTCAGCGTCGTCCGCTAGCCACCTGCCGCTTGGACTAGCGAGTCGAGTAGCGGTAGGCGATGTCCATCTTCGAGTAGCCCGGCACCGCGGGCGCGGTCAGGCGCACGGTGATGCTGAGCGGCGTGGTGCCCGGGACGACGATCCAGATGGAGCCGTCGGAGCGAGTCTCAAGGCGGCAGTAGGCGTAGTCACCGCGCGGGATCCGCTGCACGACCGGCACGCACGACACCTGCACGCGCGCGCGCTGACCGGCGTTCGTCGGCGGCCGCTCCTCATAGAGCTCCGTCGCCCCGCTGTCCTTGATCTTGCCCGGCGGGTCGATGAGGGGCACCTGCGGCTTGGTCGGCGGTGTCACCGAGATGCTCGTGCTGTCGCGATTGTTGGACGGATCGGGGTCGCGCTGCGACGACGAGCCCGCGGCGGTGTTGGTCACCTTGCCGCGGACGTCCGAGCCGACGAGGACCACCAGCCGGAAGGTGGTGGACTCGCCTTCGGTCAGGGTGCGGCCCGCGCTGCACTGCACGGCGCCCTGCTCGTCGGTGCACCTCGGATCGGAGGCGCCGCGATCGAATGTCAGGCCCGAGGGGAGGGTGTCCGTGATCTGGGCGTCGCTCGTGGCGCCGGGCCCGTTGTTGGTGAGCGTGATCCGGTAGGTGGCGGTGCCGCCTGCGGCGACGGTCGATGAGTCGGCTTCCTTACGGACGGCAATATCGGCGTCGCGCTCGAGCACGGCCGAGGTGGCCGAGCGGTTGTTGGAGCGGTCCACATCCTCGCGCTTGCCCGTCACGGTGGCGACGGAGTTGACCTGTGTCCCGTTGCGCGGAGTTGCGCTCACGACCGAGATGGCCGGGAGCGACGCACCCATCGCGAGCGGCCCGTCGGTCACGCAGGTGATGCGTCGTCCGTCGACAGTGCAGTTCCAGCCCTCGCCCGATGCGCGCTGCGGCGTCGCCGACTGCTGCTCGATGACGACGCGGATGGGTCCCGGCTCCGTCGCGGGGCCGTTGTTGCGGACCGACACGGTGGTGCGCCAGTCATCGCCTGCGCGCAGGCTCGTGGGGCCGAAGTGGGCGACGTCGAGGTCGAGAAAGTCGCCGGCGACGTGGGTGACCTCGGCGCGATCGCCCGTGCCGGGGGACTGCGGCTCGACGGTGGCGCCGTTGACGATGGCGCCGCTTGCCTCAGGAGACACCAGGCCGGTGACGTAGATGGGGGGAATCGCTCCGCCCACGGGCAGAGTGGACTCGGTCGCGCAGCTCACCCGCTGCCCGGTGATGCTGCACACCCAGCCGTCGCCCGTGGCGGCGCTGGGGGCGATGGCGGCGGGCATCGTGTCGACGACGACGGCGCCGCGCGCGTCCGTGGGACCGGCGTTCTCGACATTGAGCGTGTACGTGACGTTGCTGCCAGGCACGAGCTGCGTGCCCGCGGCGCGGCCGCGGATCGACTTGGCGAGCTCGAGCCGGGACGCCGGATCGGTCGTGACCGTCACCTGGCCGGGCGGCCGGTCGCCCCCGGGAGTGGACGACGTCGCGGTGACGACGTTGGTGAAGGTGCGCCCGGGTGTGCTCCAGGCAGGGTCCGTGCGTGCGACGACCTGCACCGAGGCGCTCGCACCGAAGTCGAGCACGGGCAGGTGGCAGCTCACGACGCTGAGGGTCGACGCGGAGCAGTCGAGGCCGCTGTTATCCGGAGTGATCGACTCGATGGTGAGGCCCACGGCTCCGAAGTCGTCCGTGAGGTAGACATCGCGGGCAGCCGAAGGGCCGCCGTAGGGCGGTGCGTTGCTCACGGTGAGGGTGAAGGTCACGGTGTCGCCGGCCGTCACGCGCGTGGGACTCGCGGTCTTGCTCGTCCAGATGCCCGCTTCCTTGTCGATCCGGATGGGGGCGGTGGCCGCGTCATTGGCCGGATTGCTGTCGGGCTGGGGCGAGCTCACGATCCCCGTGAGGTCGTACGTGCCCGGGAGGGTCTCCGGGTCGGGGGCGGAGACGTCGAGGGCCAGCGTCGGGGCGGTCGCCCCTGCCGCGAGCGTGGTGCCGGTGAGGACGCAGGTCGTGCGCGCGTCAGCGGTGGTGCAGGCCCAGGGGCTGCCGGTCGCGGCCCGCAGGTCGAGGCCGAAGAGTCGGCTGAAGCGCACGGTGATGGGGCCCGGATCGGTGGCCGGGCCGTTGTTGCGCACCGTGAACGCGAGGGGGCGCGCGGCACCTCCGGCCTCGAGGACAGCTGAACTCGTTGTCGTCAGGGCGAGATCGGCGTCGGTCTCAAGGGTGATCACGTCGGTCGCGCGATTGTTGTCCAGGTCGATCTCGCGCAGGCGAGACGTGGTGGAGAGCGTGGACTCGACCGTCTTGTCCTGGGTCTCCCCGGCCGCGACCGAGACCTGCAGGACGAGAGGCGTGAGCGAGGTATCCACCTCCCACGCTGCGGTCAGGGGCACGGTGCAGCGCACGGTGAGCGGCGTGCTGGTCGCCGATCCGGTGGAGGGGATGCAGGACCAGCCCGCACCGGTGTGGCCGACGAGGCTCGTGCCCCGGGGGAGAGTGATCGTCTGGATCGCATCCGCGCCCGCGGGCACAGAACCCGGCCCGGCGTTGAAGGACCGCACTGTGACGGGGATGGCGGGTCCGCCTGCGACGGCCTTGCCGGGGTGCGACAGGCTCTCGATGCCGTCGAAGACGCGGTCGGTGCCCGCCGTGTCGGTGGCCATGTTGTTGCCCGGCGTGGGGTCTGGCTCGTTGCCGGTCACGCTCGCGGTGTTGGCGACCTCGGCGGGGGCGTCAGCCAGCACCTCGGCCACCAGCGTGATGGATTCCGCCGAGGACCCGGCCACCAAGGGACCGCTCAGGGTGCAGGTCACCTCGGTCGTGCAGGTCCAGCCTTCGCCCGAAGCAGCGACGAGCTGGAGGTAGTCGGGCAGGCGGTCGGTGACGGTGACGCCGGTGGCATCGGATGGGCCTTCGTTGCGCACGCCGAGGGAGTAGGTGATCGTGCTGCCGGGGATCGCCGGGCCGTCATGCCACTTGGCGATCGCGAGGTCAGCGCTGCGGTCCAGCGGCGCGTTCACCGTCGAGGTGTTGTTGGTCGGGTCGGGATCGGGAGTGTCGCTCGCGACAGTCGCGGTGTTGGTGACCGAGCCGCTCGCCGAGGCTTCCTCGTCCACGGCCACGGTGACCGTGATGGGGGTGGCGCTGGCGCCCGCGGCCAGGCTCGCGAGGCTGCAGCGCACCGTGGGCGCGGTCTCGACGCACGACCATCCGTTGCCCGTCGCCGAGATCAGGGTCAGGCCCGCGGGAATCGAGTCCGCGACGAGCACCGACTCCGCGGATCCCGGGCCGGCGTTGGCGACCTGCAGCGTGTAGGTGGCTGTCTGGCCGGCCACGAGGGCGGACGGGCTCACGGACTTGGCGATGCTCAGGTCGGCATCGTCGGCGACCACCGTGAGTGAGGTCTCGTTGGAGACGCCGGTCACGGCGAAGCCCGACGTCGCCGCGGTGCCGGCCACGCGGAAGTCGTTGGCGAGGACGGTGCCCGCGCGTGCATCGGCGGCGACCCGCATGCGGTAGGTGATGATCACGCTGGCGCCGATCGCGAGCCGCCCGCCTGCTGTCGCGTTCGCGCCCTCGCCCACGCGCAGCGTGAGGGATCCGTCCGCGAACGTGGCCGTGGCCCCGCTGTCGGAGATGGACTTTCCGTCGACCTTCAGGCTGCCGGGGACGTAGGCCGCTCCGGAGGGCAGTACATCAGTGATCACCGTGCCCGTGGAGGCATCGCCGTTGTCGATCGTCACGTCATTGGTGAGCACGAGGGTGTACTCGAGCTCGTCGCCCGCGCGTACGACATCGCCGTCGAGGTCCACGACCGACTTGCGCGCCGCGAACTTCGGCGAGAAGAGCTCTGTGGAGAAGGTGAGCGCGGCCGGGTAGTACTGATCACCGGACGAGGACGCGCGGAAGGTCGCCGACGTCGCGTTGTTGGCAATGCGGCCCGTCGCGTCGATGAGGCCGGTGTCGAAGCCCAGCTGGTTGACGTAGTCAGGGGACTTTGCCGAGAAGCGCGCCGTCTTGGTCGTGATGGAGGAGTTGAAGTAGTTGTCGGCAGGTCGACGGGCGTCGCTGAGGGCCTTGCCGTTGAGCAGGAACTGGTCGCCGGTGATGCCGAGGTCGCCCTCATAGGCGACCACCCCGAGCGCGGTGCGGACCGGTCCCGTGGGAGGAGTGCGGAAGCCGGCCACGTCGATGGTCGCGGGCGATCCCTGGGTGACGCTGACGAGACCGTCGAAGACGCTCATGGCGCGCACGGGCTCGGTCGGGTCGCCGTAGACGACGACGAGGGACCAGCCGGCGAAGTGATTGATGCCGAGATCGCCCTTGACGTCGGCAACGACATAGGTGCCGCGGCCGGCCGCGCGCACCTGAGCTGTCACATCGGCGAAGGCGGCGTACGTCTTGTTGGCGCCGGACGTGGACATGGTCGTCACGCTGCCCGTGATCGTCGTGTACGCCGTGCCTCCGGGCAGTCGCAGCCGCGTGGTGGCTGCATCGACCGGTGCGCGGCCCTTGGCCTGGTCGCCCGAGGCGCCCGCACCCCAGTACAGGCCCGCGAAGAGGACGGGGGCTCCCGCGGGGATCTGCAGGTCGGCGCTGGAGGAATTGACCGTGGTCGGGTCGTCATCGATGTCGACCATGATCATCGAGTAGCTGTTGTTGTTGAATCGAGCGGAGGTGCCGCCGCCGCGCAGTGCTTCGGCGCAGGTGCTCACGCTGGCCGGGCACGTCATGAGGGTGTTGCCCGCGATGACGAGATCGCCGGCGGCGTTGACGCTGTAGCGCTCAGGGAAGGTGTTCGCGCGCGGCTGCGGCCCGCTGACGCTCTCGGCGGCCGTGGCCGCGGGAGTCCCCACGAGGAGGGGCGCTGCGAGGGCGAGGGCGAGCAGGCCGGTCAGGGCGCGGAAGCGTGTCACCCGTTCACCCTACAAGGGGGTAAAGCGAGGTGTGCCTTCGTCAGACGAGCGGGGTATTGATCATGGCGAAGGCGGCGCTGGTGAGGTAGCCCCACAGTTCGGACTCGTCCTCGGGATCCATGTCGCGGGCCTCGACGGCGACGCGCATGTGGGAGAGCCAGCGGTCGTGGGCGTCTGCACCGATGGCATAGGGGGAGTGCCGCATGCGCAGGCGCGGATGCCCGCGCAGCTCCGAGTAGGTGCCGGGACCGCCCCAGTACTGCTCCAGGAACATCCGCAGACGCTCCTCGGCCGGCCCCAGGTCCTCGTCGGGATACATCGGGCGCAGGACCGGATCCTGGGCAACTCCGACATAGAAGTCGCGCACGAGCGCGGTGAAGAACTCATGGCCGCCGAAGCGCTCGTAGGGGGTGAGGGGCTCGGTCACGGACCTATTGTGTCCGCTCGCCTAAGCAGGCTGGGCGATGGCGTCGCCGACGCCGTCGATGACGGCGCGGAAGTCGACCGTCGAGTCGAGCCCGCACAGCAGCGCGATCGTGCCCATGACCGCTCGGTGCTCGAGCAGGTAGTCGGCGGGGAAGCGCAGCCGACTTGCGCCCTGGAGGGCCTGCACCGGGTCCTGGAACTGCTGCGATCGGGTCTGCAGCCACTCCTTGCTGAAGGTGAACTCCTCGCGGGTGTAGGGCCGGTCGTCGGGATCGAGCATCTCCATGAGCTGCTCGGTGGTGGTGGAATCGCTCACGAGCCCGGCCTTGCGCCACTCCTCGAGCACGGCCTCGTCGTCGCCGCGCGTGGTGAGGATGAGGGTCTGCGCGAACAGGTGCGTGAAGAGGCCGGCGTCGTCGGCGATGCTCCCGAAGTCGAGGACGGCCAGGCGCTCGTCATCCAGCAGGCGGAAGTTGCCGGGGTGCGGATCGGCGTGCGTCGCTCCGACGAGGCGGGGCGACCAGAAGCAGAAGCGCGCGAGCTGGCGACCGGCGGCGTCGCGGCGATGCGCGGGCTCGTCGACGAGCGCGGTGAAGGGCGTGCCGTCGATCCACTCGGTGACGAGGAGGGTCTCGGTGGCGAAGTGCACCTTGGGGATGACGATGCCCCCTGAACCCGGCATCCCGTCGGCCAAGCCGCCGGGCTTGCCGGGTTTCCACGCCTTGCGGAAGCGCTTCTGCCACGCGGCCTCGTGGGTGTAGTCGAGCTCCTCCGCCAGGCGCGCGGCGTGCTCATCGACGAGGGCCTTCACATCGAGGGTCGGCAGCAGGCGGCCGACCAGCGGGGCCATCGCCCGGAGCTGCATCATGTCGGACTTCACGACCTTGGGGGCATCGGCGTACTGCACCTTGATCGCGACCGGGGTGCCATCGGTCCATGTGCCGCGGTGCACCTGGCCGAGGCTGGCGGCCGCGATGGCCTCGGGCTCGATGTCGACGCCCTTGGGAAGGCCCTTGAGCTGCTTCTCGATGGTCTTGAGCGGCTGGGGCTTGGCATCCTCGTAGAGGCGAGTGAGCGCGGTGAGCTGCGCGGCCTGCTCAGGGGGGAGTGCGGAGGAGAAGACGGCGAGCGCCTGGCCGAACTTCAGCGCGGGGCCGCGGGCCTTGGCGAGTGCGGCGGTGAGGGTCTCGACGGAGGCTGCCGTGGCCTTGGCGTAGACCGCGTCGCGATCAGCACCGAAGGCGGTGGCCGTCGCGGCACCGGCCAGTCGGGCGCCCGTGGTGACGGGGACCGAGGCGAGTGAGGCCGCGCGGCGGATGAGACCCATGACGTCCTTTCTACGCTGCCGGGCGCGCAGGTGTCACGGCGGGATGCTGCTCGGCCTCGCGCACGAGGTGACCGGCCATGCCCGGGAAGACGTAGCGATGGAAGGGGGCGACGGACCACCAGTAGCCGTGGCCGCTGAGGCCATGGGGGTGGAAGACCGCGCGCTGAGTCAGTCGTGAGCCGCCGCCCTCGCGTGGTTCGATGGTGAACTCCAGCCAGGCGAGTCCGGGCATCTTCATCTCCGCGCGCAGCCGCAACAGGCGCGGAGGGATGCGCTCCTCGACGCGCCAGAAGTCGACGGCGTCGCCGATGACGAGGTGGTTGGGGTCGCGGCGGCCGCGGCGCAGGCCGACGCCGCCGACCAGGCGGTCGAGGAATCCGCGCACCTGCCAGAGGAAGGTCGCCGAGTAGTAGCCGTGCTCGCCCCCGATGCCCTCGACCGCGTGCCAGAGCATCTCCGGGCTTGCCGTGGAGTCGACGACCCGCACGTCGGTGTAGAGCGAGCCGCCCGACCACTCGGGATCCGAGGGGAGGGGATCGCTCGGCGCGCCCGGCGTCGAGGCATCCGACCAGCGGGTGGTGACGTCTGCGTCGCGGACGCGGGTGAGCGCGAGCTCGACCGCGGTGTCGAAGGGCAGGAGGCCCTCGGGGGGATCGGGGATGTACGTCGCGATGTCGTGCTCGCCGCACACCGCGGGATGGCGTAGGGATTCGACGAGCGGTCGAGCGAGTCGACGTGGCACCGGGGTGACGAGGCCCACCCAATGGCTCGATAGGCCGGGAGAGAGGAGGTTGATGGGCAGGATGAGTCGCTTCGGGAGGCCGGCCACAGCGGCGTATCGCTGCATCATCGCCTGGTAGGTCATCACCTCGGGGCCGCCGATGTCGAAGGCGCGGTTGACCTCCGGTGGCAGGTCTGCGGCAAGCACGAGATAGCGAAGCACGTCGCGGATAGCAATGGGTTGCGTGCGCTGGCGGACCCAGCGCGGCGTGATCATCGCCGGGAGTCGCTCGGTGAGATAGCGCAGCATCTCGAAGGATGCCGATCCCGATCCGATGACGACGGCGGCGCGCAACTCGCAGGTGGGCACCCCGGATCCGCGGAGGATCTCGCCGACCTGGGAGCGCGAGCGCATATGGCGGCTCATCTTGTCGGCAGACGTCTCTGGGGCAAGTCCCCCGAGGTAGACGATGCGCCCGACATGCTCCGCGCGCGCGGCATCGGCGAAGGTGCGCGCCATGCGCGCTTCCTCTGACTCCAGCGCGGAGCCCTGCTGGAGGGAGTGGAGGAGGTAGTAGGCGACGTCCACGCCGGACAGGGCCGAGCGAATCGCCTCCGGGTCGAAGGCATCGCCGACGGCGACCTCCACCTGATCTGCCCACGGCAGGTCGCGCACGCGCTCGGGGTGACGCACGAGCACGCGCACGCGGAAGCCGGACTCGAGGAGGCGCGGCACGAGTCGGCCGCCGACGTATCCCGTCGCGCCGGTCACCAGGCAGAGCCGCTCCACGGCCTCATCTTCCCGCGTGCGGGGGATTCCCGCAGATCAGCGGGTAGCCTCCCGGTATGGCGTCCGATCCTCGCCTGCGCGCCGGCGATGCCGACCGCGACGTCGTCGCGGCATCCCTGAGGGAGGCCTTCGCGCAGGGACGCATCACGCACGTCGAGCTAGAGGATCGTCTGGACCGCATGCATGCGGCCCAGACGATCGGTGAACTCGCGGTGCTCACCGCCGACCTTCCGGCGCACGCTCCCGAACTGCCCGGGTCTCAGACGCCCGACGCGAAGGGGGCCAAGCGGCGGCGTGACCTACGTGCGGGATGGGCGTCGTGGCTCGGGGTGTCCCTGATCGTCAATGTCATCTGGCTCGCTTCGTGGGTCGCTGGTGGCGAGTCGCCCGGCTACTACTGGCCCATTTGGGTCATGGGCCCGTGGGGCGCAGCCATGGCGTTGGCCACGCTGACGCAGAAGGCGCGCGACGACGACAGCTAGCCCTGCAGGCCGGTCCAGCGGGCTACGAAGGCGAGGGTGTCGGCTGCCTCGTCGATGGACCGCGAGAGCGAGCGAGCCCCGTGACCCACATCACCCTCGCCGCGGAAGACGACGGGGCGGTCCGACGTGGTGGCGTGCTGCACGGCGGCGCACATCTTGCGCGCGTGCATGGGGTCCGTGCGCGTGTCGTTGTCAAAGGCGACGAACATCGTGGCGGGGTACGCCGTGCCCTCGTTCACGCGGTGATACGGCGAGTAGCCCAGGAGCCAGTCGAGCTGCTCCGGAATCTCCGGATCGCCGTACTCGACCGTCCACGTGGGTCCGAGCTCGGAGGTCGTGTAGCGGACCATGTCGAGCAGAGGCGCGACGCACACCACGGCCTGGAAGAGGTCGGGACGCTGCGTCATGGCCGCGCCGACGAGCAGGCCGCCGTTGGAGCCGCCCTCGATGGCGAGTTGTGACGACGTCGTCCAGCCCTCGGAGATGAGGTACTCCGCTGCGGCGTGGAAGTCGTCGAAGACGTTCTGCTTGCTGCCGAGCATGCCGTCGCGGTGCCACTCCTCGCCTTCCTCTCCGCCTCCGCGGAGATTGGCGATCGCCCAGACGCCACCGGCCTCGACCCACGACAGGATCGATGCGGAGTAGCCGGGGGAGAGCGGGATGCCGAAGCCGCCGTAGCCGTAGAGCACCGTCGGTCGCGGGCGGTCGGGTCCTTCGCTAGGGGACAGGATGAACATCCGCACCTCTGTGCCGTCCTTCGAGGTGTAGGTCACCTGACGGGAGTGCACGCGCGGGACGTCCACCACGCCGGGAGGCTCGGCGTAGAGCGACAGCTCCTCCGTGCGTCCGTCGAAGGAGTAGATGGCAGGCACGGTGGTGTGGTCGGTGTAGACGAGCCACGCGACGGGGCCGCCGTCGGGGCGCTCGACGGGTCCGCCGATCGTGCCCGCGCCCGGCAGGGGAATGGTGCGGATGAGCGCGCCCGTGTCGAGGTCGTGCACGCTGAGCTCGCTCACGACATGGCGCGTGCGGCTCACGAGCAGCAGCGGACGCATCATCTCGGGGCCGTCGAGGATGGCGTAGCCCTCGAGGACGGAGTCGGGCTCCTCGGGCAACAGCTCGCGCCAGGGCTCGTCCCACAGGTGCTCGGGAGCGCTCACGAGGAGTCGTCCGCGCGGGGCGTCGCGGTCCGTGGAGATGTAGAGCAGGCCGTTGCGACCGACGTGGATGCTCGTCTGCGCGTCTACATCGCCCTGCACGAGCTGGAAGGCGGGCGACTCGGGGGGCGCGGCCTCGAGGTCGGCGATCCACAGGTCGTTGCGGGGCTCGGTGCCCTCGGAGGCGGAGACCTGCAGCCACCGACCGTCGCGGCTGACCTCGACGCCGTAGTAGTTGGTCATCGTCATGCCGGCGCCGAAGACGAGGATGTCGTCGCCCGGATCCTGGCCGACCGTGTGGAGGTAGACGCGGCGGTGGAACTTCTGCTCCGTTTCGGGGAGCAGCTCGGGTGCGAGTCGACGGACGTAGTAGTAGCGCTCGCCGCCTGGCAGCCACGCCACGGGGGAGTAGCGGCATCGGTCGATGCCGTCCTCGATGCGCTCGCCGGTCGCCGTGTCGATGACCGTGAGGATCGACTCCTCATCCCCACCGATCGAATACTGGACGGCGACCCGGTCGCCTTCCTTGCTCGGCTGCCAGGAGTCCATCGTGGTGACGCCGGTCGGATCGACAGCGATGGGATCGAAGAGCGCCCGCTCGACACCGTCAGCGCCGCGGACGTAGAGCACGGGGAACTGCTGCCCCGGCTCGCGCCGCGTGGTGAAGGTCCACTCGCCGCGAATGTACGGCGGGGAGATGGACCCGGCCCCCATGAGCTCGCTGATCCGCTCGGCGAAGCGGTCGCGCATCGTCCAGCCGGCCCGCTCGGCTTCCATCAGCGCGTCCTGCTCCGCGCGCCAGGCGGCGGTGCGGGGGTCGTCGGCGTCCTCGAGCCACCGGTAGGGGTCCGGGATGGGTCGGCCGTGCAGGTCATCGACGAGTGCGAGGCGCTCGGCGCTGGGGTAGTTGGGGCGGGGGTAGTCGGGGCGCGGGTTGTCAGGCACAAGCCGACCCTAGCCATGCCTGCCGGGGGAGCGACCTAGGCTCTGGTCGTGGCCGCGCTGCATGACCTCACCGCCCTCGAGCAGGCATCCGCCATTCGCACGGGCGAGATCACGTCCGTGGAGCTGACGGAGCACTACCTCGCACGCACCGAGGCGCTCAACGACACCGTCGGCGCATTCATCACCATCAGTCCGGACATCGCACTCGAGCAGGCACGCGCCGCGGATGAAGAGGTGCGCGACATCGTCGACCGGGAGGACCTCCCCGTGCTCCACGGAGTCGTCGTGCCGGTGAAGGACCTGAACTTCCAGGCCGGTGTCCGCTGCACGCTGGGGTCGCGCGCGTATGACATGACGCCCTTCGGCGACGACAACATCGTCATCCGCATGAAGCAGGGCAACCTCGTCATGACCGGCAAGACGACGACCCCTGAATTCGGCCTGCCCTGCTACACCGAGAACGACGTCGCGCCTCCCGCGCGGACTCCCTGGGATCTCACGCGCTCTGCGGGCGGGTCCAGTGGCGGTGCGGCTGCGGCGGTGTCCGCGGGCCTCGCGGCAGCGGCGCACGGTTCGGACGGCGGCGGCTCGATCCGCATCCCGGCGAGCGTGTGCGGGCTCGTCGGCATCAAGACCTCGCGCGGGCGCATCTCCAACGGACCCCTGCGCGACCCAGTGGGCGAATTCCCCGTGAGCGGTCCCATCGCGCGCACCGTGCGCGACGCTGCCGCTCTGCTCGATGTCATGGCCGGTGCCTTCCCCGACGATCCCTATCCGGCACCGGGCCTGACCGTGGGCGAGACCTTCCTGCGCGCTGCCGGACGCGAACCTGGCGTCCTGCGCATCGGTCGCTTTGCGACGCCGGTCATCGCGCACGTCGACGTCCACCCCGACTGCCTCGACGCCTACGAGTCCGCCTCGGCGCTGCTCGAGCAGCTCGGCCATGTCGTGGAGGACATCCCGTCACCGGTGCCCGATGCGATCGTGCCGGTCTTCGAGACCATCTGGTCGGTGCTCTCTCAGCTCACTCCGGTGGAGCCTGACAAGGTCGAACTCCTGCAGCCGCTCACGCGCTATCTCCGCGATCGGGGCGCGCAGGCGAGTGGCATCGACCTCGCCGGTGCCGTGTCGTTCGCGCGCGTCCTCGCCCGCGGGGCTATCAACGCGACCGCGGCGTACGACGTCCTGCTCACGCCCACGCTCGCGCAGCCGCCGGTGCCCGTGGGCTATTTCGCCGCGGGTGGTGACCCCGCGGAGGACTTCAGGCGACAGAAGGGATTCACGCCCTTCACGGCCATCTTCAACCTCACGGGCCAGCCTGCGATGTCGCTTCCGCTGCACTGGAATGACGCCGGGCTGCCCATCGGCATCCAGCTCGTGGGGCGCCCGTACGACGAGCTCACCCTCATCTCCCTCGCCGCGCAGCTGGAGCAGGCACGCCCCTGGCTGGGGCGGCGTCCGGAGATCTGGTGAGCGCAGGACAGCCCGATCGGGGCGGCCTGGCCGACCCGCGGGGCCTCGACAATCTCGCCCGTGCCTACGGAGTCGCGGTCGACTACTGGGATCAGGCCGGCGTGCTGCGTCGGTCGTCGAATGACGCGATAGCCGGCGTCCTCCGCGCGCTGGGTGCCGATCCGACCGACGAGTCGACCATCGCGGCAAGCCTGGCCGATCGCGAGCTCCGCGACTGGCGTCGTGTGCTTCCCCCTGTGGTCGTCGCCGTAGGCGGGAGGTATGCGCACATCTGGGTGCACGTGCCGCACGGGTCGCCTGTGCGCGTGTGGATCGAACTCGAGGACGGCGGCATCGTCGAGCCTGCGCAGAGCAACCGCTGGGTGGACCCGCGCATGGTGGATGGCCGGCTCGTCGGGGAGGCGACCTTCGTGGTCCCCGCGGACATCCCGCTGGGCTGGCATGTGATCAAGGCGATGGGGGACGACGGGCTCGGCGAGTCGATGCTCGTCGTCACGCCTGAGCGACTGCACCCACCGGCCCTGGCTTCGGGCGATCGGCTCTGGGGACTCATGGCCCAGATCTACTCGGTGCGCTCGCGCAGGTCGTGGGGGATCGGTGACCTCGCCGACCTGGCCGACCTGGCCGCCTGGTCGGGCCATGAGCTGGGCGCGGACTTCGTGCTGGTGAATCCGCTGCATTCCGCGGCGCCGCTGGTGCCGATGACGCCCTCGCCCTATCTGCCGGCCACGCGCCGCTTCCCCAACCCGATCTACCTGCGCGTCGAGGACATCCCCGAGTACGCCTACCTCAGCGGGTCGGAGCGCAAGGCCGTGCGGCGGCTGGGCAAGCCACTGCGCAAGTTGACCGCCGACCTTCTCGATCGCGACGCGGTCTGGGAAGCCAAGTCGGCCGCCCTCGACATCGTGCGCCGCGTCCCGCTCTCACCCGGCCGCCAGGCGCGCTACGACGCCTACGTCGAGCGTGAAGGCGTCGGGCTCATCGACTTCGCGACCTGGTGCGCGCTGGCAGAGGAGCGGGGCACCGACTGGCAGGAATGGCCGGAAGCGTTGCGGCACCCGTCGTCACCCGAGATCGTCGCCTGGCGCGCGCAACATGCGGACCGCATCGAGAGGCACCTGTGGATGCAGTGGCTCCTCGACGAGCAGATGGAGCGGACTCAGGAGTCGGCCATGGAGGTCGGCATGCGTGCAGGTGTCATCCACGACCTTGCGGTCGGCGTCGCCAGCGAGGGAGCTGACGCCTGGGCTCTCCAGGACGTGCTGGCCGCGGGCGTCACGGTGGGCTGCCCTCCGGACATGTACAACCAGCTCGGCCAGGACTGGGCGCAGCCGCCATGGCGCCCCGACGCACTGGCTGATGCCGCCTACGTGCCCTACCGCGACATGCTGCGCACCCTGCTGCGGCACTCGGGCGGCATCCGCGTCGACCACATCCTCGGCCTCTTCCGCCAGTGGTGGATCCCGGAGGGCGCCCCGGCCGCGGAGGGTGCCTACGTCGCCTTCGATCACGAGGCTCTCATCGGAATCCTCGCGCTCGAGGCCCATCGAGCCGGTGCGCTCGTCATCGGAGAGGACCTCGGGACCGTCGAGCCGCACGTGGCGGACTTTCTGCAGGAGCGGGGAATCCTCGGCACGTCGATCCTGTGGTTCGAGCGCTGGGCCGGCGGCGCGCTTAAGCCACCGGAGGACTGGCGCGGGGACGTGCTGGCGAGCGTGTCCGTGCATGACCTCCCACCGACCGCGGGCTATCTCGCTGGTGAGCACGTGCGCATTCGCGCGGAGCTCGGCCTGCTCTCGCGGCCGGTAGCGGAGGAGCGCGCATCGGATGACGCGGCGACCCGGGAGTGGCTCGAGCTTGCGGTGGACCGTGGATGGCTCGACGCAGCGGAGGCGGACGTCGAGGCGCGCGTCGCTGCGCTGCATCGGATCGTCGCGGCGTCGCCCGCGCGCCTGGTCGGCATCGCCGTGCCGGACCTTGTCGGTGACGTCCGCGCGCAGAACCAGCCCGGTACCGACCAGGAGTACCCCAACTGGCGCGTGCCGCTGACCGACGGGTCCGGCGTCCCGGTGGCCCTCGAGGACCTGGCCGCGGCGCCGCTCCTCGATGCCCTCATCGCGACCGTGCGCCCCCGGTCCGGGTAGACCACGGGCGGCATCGGGGAGGCGCTCCCCTAGGCTGACGACATGCGCTCCCTGCTTGCCTCGGTCGCCGCTGCGACCGTCCTCGCGGTCACCTCGCTCGCGCTTGCCGGCCCTGCTGCGGCTCAGAGCGGAGTGGTCTACGACGGCGACGACCCCGGCCCGGGCTACACCCCGCTGGAGGCCCTGACCCTTTTCGTCGGTATCCCGCTCCTGTCCATCCTCATCATCGCGGTCGCGGTCTACGCCCCCGGATGGGTCAAGGGACGCTCGGCATCGAGTGAGAGCGCGGGTGCGGGTGAGCCGCTGTGGCTCACGAGCCCGGCGGGCGCCATGACGGCCCCCGGCGGCCCCGGGATGATCACGCCCGGTGGACCTACCGACCACGAGGAGAGGGGTGGGGCCAGTGCCCGCTGGTGACCTCACGACCGCGCAGCGCGCGGAAGTCCAGCGCCTGCTCGAGCACGCGGAGCGGCAGTCCGGTCTCACCTTCAGTGCCTACCTCGGTGCCTGGGAGGGCGGTCGCGAAGGAGCCGAGGCGCTCCTCGAGCGGCTTGCGAACCCCGATCGCAGCGTGCTGGTGGCGGTCGACCCCGCGGGTCGCCAGCTGGAGATCGTGACCGGACGGCTTGCGCGCATCCCTCTCGACGACCGCGCCTGCGGGCTCGCTGCGCTGTCGATGACGAGCTCGTTCACGACGGGCGACGTCATGGGAGGCCTGCGCGACGGGCTCTCCGTGCTCGGTGAGCAGGCCCGACGCATGCGCGTCGAGCATGTCGACCAGCCGTAATGGCGGGTCGCATGAGCATCGACCAGCCGTAAGGCTCGCCTACGCGTCGGCGGCGCGTGCGCGCAGTGACCGGTTGACTCCGTCGCGGCCTTCGATGACGAGCCGGCGCAGGGCCGGATTGATGTCGTCTCGGGCGAGGAACTCGTCGGTCTCCCGGATCGTCTTCGCGTCGACGATGAGGCTCGGGTAGAGACCCATGGCGAGGGACTGGCCCATCTCCATCGTCTGCGCATCCCAGGCCCGCACGATCTCCTCGAAGAAGCGCTGCCGGAAGTGCGAGAGCAGATCGACCTGGTCGGGCTGGACGAATCCGGCGATGGTGGCCTCGAGGATGGCGTTGGGCAGGTCGGTGCGCTCCATCATCTCGGCCCAGGCAAGGTCCTTGGCCTCGAGCGACGGGCGTGCTGCCCGCGCGATCGCGGCCTGACGCCGCCCTGTCGCCGTGTCGTCCCGCTCGAGCTCCGACTCGATGGCGTCGAGTTCGGCGCGGCCTGTGGCGGCCAGGCGCTGGAGCAGGCTCCAGCGCAGGTCGGCATCGACGGCGAGG
>JAPOKX010000169.1 GCA_029977425.1 Actinomycetota bacterium | reverse complement strand
CGTAGACCGGCAGGGCCGCCTGCCCCTCCCCCTGCCCGATCTCGAAGGCCAGGAACATGAGATTGCCCGTCATGATCTCGGCGAAGACGTTGCCCAGGGCGAGGAAGGTCGTGGCGTCGATCAGCCCGCAGACAGCGGTGAGCAGGTAGATGCCGGGGGTGATGCTCCGCTCATGCATGCGCGCAGCCTAGGTGGGACGTGGCCGGGTCCGGTGAGGATTCATGCTCCGGCGGGGATTCATGTGGCGGGGAATCGTGTGTAGGGTCGCGCGCATGTCCGATCACGCGCGCGGCCATCTCTGGCTCCTGCGCCATGGCGACACGGAGTGGGCTGCATCGGGACGCCACACCGGCCTGACCGACATCCCGCTGAGCCCGGCGGGTGAGGCTGCTGCTCGCGCGCGCTCGCGCGACCTCGACGGTCACGCGTTCGCGCTCATCCTGTGCTCTCCGCTGGGACGGGCACGACGCACCGCCGAGCTTGCCGGCGTGACGCCTGATGCGATCGATCCCGACCTGCTGGAGTGGGACTACGGCGCGTGGGAGGGCCGCACCACCGCGGAGATCCGCGAGGAACTCGGCGAACCCGACTGGACGATCTGGGACGAGCCCATCCCGCCGGGCGCCACCCCGGGCGAGCAGACCACCGACGTCGGCGTGCGCGCTCAGCGGGTCATCGACCGCTGCATGCCCGAGATCCTCGCCGGGCGCGACTGCCTCCTCGTGGCTCATGGCCACCTGCTGCGCATGCTCACGGCGACCTGGCTCGGCCTGCCCGCTCGCGACGGTCGCCTGTGGGCGCTGAGCGCCGGCGGCCTGTCGGTGCTGGGCTGGGAGCGCACCCAGGCGGTGATGTCCCGCTGGAATGTCTGAATCCATCCCGCGCGTCCTCATCCCCTGGGGCGGTATGGCCTCCACACTGAATCCATGACCGTCACCGTGATCGAGATGGATTCCGCCACCGCGGCAGCGATGAAGCGCCTGCGCCGGCTCAACGTGATCGCCGGCTTCGCTCATCTGATTCAGATGATCCTCATCCTCATCCTGGCGACGGACTTCTCGCTCCCGATCACGGCGGCCTACGTCGAGGGTCCTCCCGGAACGCCCGCGTCCGACCCGGTGACCCTCCTCGACGTCCGCGTCGCATGGGGCGTCGCGGCCTTCTTCGGCCTGTCGGCGCTGTTCCACTTCCTCGTGGCGAGCCCGCTCTTCTACGGCCGGTACGTCGCAGGGCTGCTCGAGCGGCACAACTACTTCCGCTGGGTGGAGTACTCGCTCAGCTCCTCGATCATGATCGTGCTCATCGCCCAGATCGTCGGCATCTTCGATGTCGCCGCGATCATCGCGATCTTCGGTGTCAATGTCTCGATGATCCTCTTCGGCTGGCTCCAGGAGAAGTACGTCCAGCCCGGTGGCGGACTGCTGCCCTTCTGGTTCGGCTGCATCGCCGGCATCGTCCCTTGGATCATCATCGTGATCTTCGTGATCGCACCGGGATCAGCCAGTGGTGTCCAGACGCCAGGCTTCGTCTACGGCATCATCATCTCGCTGTTCATCCTCTTCAACTGCTTCGCCCTCGTGCAGTACCTGCAGTACAAGCCGGTCGGGAAGTGGGCGAACTACCTGCGCGGGGAATCGGCCTACATCATCTTGAGCCTGGTGGCCAAGTCCGCCCTCGCCTGGCAGGTCTTCGCCGGCACCCTCGTGCCCCCCGCCTGATCGGATCGCCGCGCGTAGGATCGAGACATGGCACGGACGGCTGACGATCTCATCGATGCCCGCGGGCCTCGCTTCGCTTCGGTGGTCACCGCGGTCGTGCTCGGCGTCGCCCTGGTCGGGGTCTACACGCCGCTCTTCCCGGTTCTCGTGGGCCTGCAGGCATTGGTGTTCCTCATCGGCGCCGGCCTCGGCGTGCGCCGCCAGCCTTACGTCGCGTTCTTCACGTCGGTGCTCGCACCGCGACTGTCTCCCGCGCCGCGCTGGCAGGATCCGACGGCCCCGCGCATCGCGCAGGCCATTGCCCTCGTGCTCCTCGTCGTCGCGCTCGTGGCCTGGGCCTTCGGCGGGATCACCGTCGCCGTCGTCTGCGTCGCCGCCGCCTTCGTGGTGGCGCTGACCCTCGCGCTCACGGGCTTCTGCATCGGGTGCGAGGGGTACGCCGTCTACCAGGACCTCAAGCGCACGTCCGAGTAGCGCCCGCTCAGATTTCGTACGAGAGCTCCGCAAGGAGGGTGACCACGCGCCCGCGGATGTCATCGCGGATGCGCCGCACAGCCTCGATCCCTTGGCCTGCGGGGTCCTCGAGCACCCAGTCCTCGTAGCGCTTGCCGGGGAAGACCGGGCAGGCATCCCCGCAGCCCATGGTGATGACCACGTCCGACTCGCGGACGGACTCCGTGGTGAGGAGCGTGGGGATCGCTCCCGAGATGTCGATGCCCTCCTCGGCCATCGCGGCGACAGCAACGGGATTGACGGCCGCACCCGGTGCCGAGCCCGCGGACAGCACCTCCACTGCGTCGCCACCCAGCGCACGGAGATAGCCGGCTGCCATCTGGGAGCGGCCGGCGTTGTGCACGCAGACGAAGAGGACGGTGGTGGACATCAGGCACCCTTCGAGGTCGACGGCCAGCGCCAGCGGCGACGCAGCCACAGGGAGACATAGACGAGAGCGACGAGGGCGGGGACCTCGATGAGCGGACCGACCACGCCGGTGAGAG
>JAPOKX010000168.1 GCA_029977425.1 Actinomycetota bacterium | reverse complement strand
CTCGACGGTGTTCCTCGAGGTCCGCACCGACAACGCCGCCGCCATCGCGCTCTACTCCAGCCTCGGCTTCACCCACTGGGACACCGACGTGCTGTACCGCCGCGCCTGATTCGCTCCCCCTCACGCAAGCGTCACCCGAGGGTCACCCAGGCCTCATCTGCCTGTGGGACCATGGATACATGTCCACAGACGCTCCCCAGGCCCATATCCCGCAGGCCGAGGTCGAGCTGGACGAGGCCGCCGTGGCCGCCGTCGAGGCCGAGGCCGGCCCCCTCCCGCCCGATCGCTTCCTCGACCGCGAGCTCTCCTGGCTCGCCTTCAACGAGCGCGTCCTCCAGCTCTCCGAGGACCCCGAGCTCCCCGTGCTCGAGCGGGCGAAGTTCATCGCGATCTTCGCGAGCAACCTCGACGAGTTCTTCATGGTGCGCGTCGCCGGCCTCAAGCGCCGCATCGCCACCGGCATCGCCGTACGCGCGGCCAGCGGCCTGACTCCCCGCGAGGTGCTCGAGGCGATCTGGAGCCGGGCCCACCTGCTCCAGCTCCAGCAGGCCACGATCTTCCGCGATCAGGTGCGCCCCGCCCTTGCCGCGCACGGCGTGCAGATCCTCGACTGGGAGTCGCTCACTGCCGAGGAGCGCACCGAGATGGACGCGTTCTTCGACCAGCGCGTCTTCCCGGTGCTCACGCCTCTGGCCGTCGACCCGAGTCATCCGTTCCCCTACATCAGCGGCCTGTCGCTCAATCTCGCCGTGGTCGTGCGCAATCCCGTCACGGGCACCGAACTCTTCGCGCGCGTCAAGGTGCCACCGTCGCTGCCTCGCTTCGTGCGGGTCGATGCCCAGCGCTTCGTGCCCCTCGAGGACGTGATCGCCGCCCATCTGGAGGACCTCTTCCCGGGCATGGACATCCTCCAGCACCACTCCTTCCGGGTGACCCGCAACGAGGATGTCGAGGTCGAGGAAGACGACGCGGAAAACCTGCTGAAGGCGCTCGAGCGCGAGCTCACCCGACGCCGCTTCGGCCCCGCCGTGCGACTCGAGGTCGAGAGTTCCATCGACCCCCACGTCCTCGAGTTGCTCATGGAGGAACTCGATGTGAGCGAGCCCGAGGTCTTCCGCCTCCCCGGGCCACTCGACCTCACGGGACTGTGGTCTCTCTACGCCGTCGACCGCGACGACCTCAAGCAGCCGAGCTTCGTCCCCCGCACCAGCCGGGCGCTTGCCGAGGTCGAGTCCGCGTCCGCACCCGACATCATCGCGGAGGTGCGCGAGAAGGACGTGCTGGTCCACCACCCCTACGACTCGTTCTCCACCAGCGTGCAGCTCTTCCTCGAGCAGGCGGCAGCGGACCCGCACGTCCTTGCCATCAAGCAGACGCTCTATCGCACGAGCGGCGACTCACCCATCGTGCAGGCACTCATCGAGGCGGCCCGCAACGGCAAGCAGGTGCTGGCCCTGGTGGAGATCAAGGCCCGCTTCGATGAGCAGAACAACATCGACTGGGGCAAGAAGCTCGAGGAGGCCGGCGTCCACGTCGTCTACGGCCTGGTCGGGCTCAAGACGCACTGCAAGCTCTCGCTCGTTGTCCGCGACGACGGCGACCGGCTGCGCCGCTACTGCCACCTCGGGACGGGCAACTACCACCCCAAGACCGCGCGCCTCTACGAGGATTTCGGCCTTTTCACGTGCGACCACCAGGTCGGCGAGGACGTTTCGGACCTCTTCAACGTCCTGTCCGGCTACTCGATGAACACCGACTACCACCGGCTGCTCGTCGCCCCTCACTCGATCCGGACCGGCCTCATCGAGCGGATCGACCGCGAGATCGAGCACGCGCGCGCCGGTCGCAAGTCAGGGATCCGCTTCAAGGCCAACTCCGTCGTCGACGAGCGCACCATTGATGCCCTCTACCGCGCCTCCCAGGCGGGAGTGCCCATCCAGGTCTGGGTGCGCGGCATCTGCGCGCTGCGGCCGGGCGTGCCGGGCCTGAGCGACAACATCCAGGTCATCAGCATCCTGGGCCGATTCCTCGAGCACTCTCGCGTCTACGAGTTCGCCAACGATGGCGACACCGAGGTGTGGATCGGCTCGGCGGACCTCATGCACCGCAACCTCGACCGCCGCGTCGAGACACTGGTGAGCCTCAAGAGCCCGGAGCAGGTAGCGGAGATCAACGCCCTCTTCGTGCTCGCCTTCGATCCGGGGACGGCCGCGTGGGACCTGCGGTCCGACGGCACCTGGGAGCGGCGTCTCGTCGCTCCGGATGGCCAGCCCCTGCGTGACCTGCAGGAGACGCTCATCGAGGTGCACCGCACCCGCGGTCGCCTGGTCTGAGCAGACGGATGTGAGCACGGCCCATCGCGAGGTGGAGCTGAAGTTCCGGGTGACCGGTGCCTTCACCCTCCCCGACCTCGCAGCCCTGCCGGGGGTGTCACGCGTGGAGACACGGCCGACGTTCGCGATGTCCAACGTCTACTACGACACCTCGGATCTGCGGCTCTTCCGGTGGGGCATCACCCTGCGCCGTCGCTCGGGCGGTCCCGACGAGGGCTGGCACCTCAAGCTCCCCGTCCAGGGTGAGGGCGAGGGCGTCCGCGACGAGATCGGCTCGCCGCTCTCCGACGACCTGCCCGCCAGCCTTGCCCGACTGGTCACGGCCTTCGCCCGCGGCGCTGCGCTGGGGCCGGTCGCCGCGCTGCAGACCGAGCGCACGCCACGCGTGCTCCTCGATCGCGCGGG
>JAPOKX010000167.1 GCA_029977425.1 Actinomycetota bacterium | reverse complement strand
CAAGGCGCTGGACTATGTGCTGAAGATCAAGAAGACGCCGATCGTGGTCAACGACAGTCGGGGCTTCTTCACGAGCCGTGTCATCGGCACCTTCATGGGCGAGGCCGTCGCGATGCTCGCCGAAGGCGTTCCGGCCCCGTCCATCGAGCAGGCAGGCCTGCAGGCGGGCTACCCGACCGGTCCCCTGGCGCTCTTCGATGAGGTGAGCCTCACGCTCGGCCGTCGCATCCGCGAGGAGGGCCGCGTGGCCGCCGAGGCGTCGGGGACACCGTTCCCCGACCACCCGTCGTACCCCGCGATCGACCGCATGGTGGTGGAGTTCGAGCGCGGCGGGCGCGCTGCGGGTGCAGGGTTCTACGAGTACGCCGAGGGCAAGCGCCTCGGTCTCTGGGACGGACTGGCCGAGAACTTCGGCGGGACGAACCTCGACGTGCCCTTCGAGGACATGAAGGAGCGCATGCTCTTCGCCGAGGCGATCGAGTCGGTGAAGTGCTACGACGAGGGCGTCCTGCGCTCGGTGCCCGAGGCCAACATCGGTTCCATCTTCGGCATCGGATTCCCGCCGTGGACCGGCGGCGTCCTGCAGTACATCAACGGCTACCCCGGTGGCCCGGCGGGATTCGTCGCGCGTGCGCGCGAGCTCGCGGCGAAGTACGGCGACCGCTTCACCCCGCCGGCCTCGCTCGTCGCCCTGGCCGAGTCGGGTGGGCGCTTCTCCTGAGCCGGTGGGCGTGGTCGAGCCCCCGGGCTCGGCCACGCCGCCCGCTCGCATGCCCGCTGACGAGCGCCGACGGCAGCTCGTCGAGATCGGTTGGCGTCTCCTGCAGTCGAGGCCCATCCACGAGATGGCGCTGGACGAGGTGGCTGCCGAGGCGGGGATCTCGCGCACCCTGGTCTTCCACTACTTCCCCACCAAGGGCGACTTCTACGCCGCCGTCGTGCAGTCTGCCGGCGAGCATCTCTTGCGCCCCGTCGTCACGCCGGAGGGTGCCTCTGCGGATGAGCGCGTGCGCACCCTGGTCGAGGGCTTCGTCCGCCTCGTGGAGCGCAATCGCGCCTCTTACTCCGCGCTCGTGCGCGCGGCGGGCGGCGGAGACCAACGGGTCGTCGACCTGATCGGGGAGATCCGCGACTCGCTGGTCCCCAAGTGGCTGGCGGCGGCGGAATGGACCGACGACGATGCGCTCGCGCGCCTCGTCGTGCGCGGGTGGCTCGTAGGGATGGAGGAAACCGTCCTGGCGTGGGATCCTCGCAGCGTGCCACGCGAGGACCTCATCGACCACCTCTCGCGATCGCTTTTCGCCGAGCTCGAACTCACCAGGAGTTGAGGGAGCATGTCCGATCCCGTTGTCATCATCGTGCGCCATGCGGAGAAGCCCGAGCCGGAGGGCCCGCACGGCGTAGACCATCACGGGAGCCCTTCAGGTCACGGACTCACGCCGCGCGGGTGGTCGCGCGCGGGTGCCCTCGCCGCCCGCATGGCCTATGCGGGGCGTCCCGGAGATGACATCGTCCGGCCCCAGCGGGTCTACGCGACCGCGACCGATCCCCATCACGCCAGCGACCGCCCGCGGATGACGGCGCACGGGATCGCGAAGCGTCTCGATCTCGACATGCTCGACCACCTGGGCCGCGGCGACGAGGCGAAGCTGGCCAGCGAGGTCGTCTCCGCCGGCCAGCCCACGCTCATCGTCTGGGACCACGGGCACATCCCGGCCCTGACCAGTGCCTTTCCCCTCGCCCCCGGGACGCAGGTGCCTTCTGCCTGGCCGGAGGACCGCTTCGATCTCTATTGGGTGCTCACTCCGGGCGAGTCCGGCTACGCCCTGACGATCGCGCCGCAGGAGTTGCTGGCCGGCGACTCGCCTACTGCTTAGCGCGGAATCGCTTCGAGCGGCGTTACTGTCGTCGCATGACGGAGGCTGAACTCCGCGACATCACCGGCGTCGGTGCATCCGCGCGACTCATCCGGCTCGTCCTGGCGGTGGGATCGGCGTTCTTCCTTGTGGCAGGCGTCCTCCTCTTCCTCTTGCCCGACTCCTTCTCCTCCTGGATCGGCCTGGCCTCCTCCGACGAGGTGGCCTGGGCGATGCGGATGCTCGGGGTCGCGCTCCTGGCCCTCGCCGGCCTCATGTGGCTCGTCCGCCGCGCCAAGGATCACCCGGTCCTCGGTGCTGGTGCGGTGATGATGGTGGCGTCCGCTCTGCTCACGATCCTCACCGTGACCCTGCCCGGGGAGTGGACGCCCTTGCGCTGGGCGCTACTGGGCGCGGGCGCCGTCTTCGCCCTCGCCTATCTCGCTCTTCTCCTGGCGAGTCGCCGCCTCTGATCTGCCAGCGGGCTGGCATCGCATGAGCCGGGTGACTAATCTCACGCCATGCGTGCATTCACCAGATCCCTCGCCGCGAGTGTCGGGGCGGGGGCCCTGATCCTGGGCCTGGCTCCGGCAGGTGCGGTGATCCTGGTCCCGCAGGAGCCACTGACCCCCGGCGCTCCGCCGCGTACGTGCGGGTGGTCCATCAACTACCCCGATGACGCCAACTACTCCTGGCCCGATACTGACGCGGCCTACTTCGTGCAGTCGGCATTGATCAGCGAGGGTGACGAGATCGTCATCACCGGTAGGGACCCGAAGGCGCGTTACTGGTCGATCCAGACCTACAACTACGAGGACCGCCAGGTCATTGACAGTGTGAACGACGAGCAGGTGAAGCGGGTCGGCAAGGGATCCAAGAAGACCTGGACCGTCACCGTGAG
>JAPOKX010000166.1 GCA_029977425.1 Actinomycetota bacterium | reverse complement strand
GCGCAGGTTCGCCTTTCGCGAGACACCGGACCAGCAGCGCGCCATTGATGAGGTCACCGACGACATGGAGCGGCCCACGCCCATGGACCGCCTCCTGTGCGGGGACGTCGGGTTCGGCAAGACCGAGGTGGCCATGCGGGCCGCCTTCAAGGCCGCTGCCGGGGGCAAGCAGGTGCTCGTTCTGGTGCCCACGACGCTGCTCGCGCAACAGCACCTGTCCACATTCCGCGAGCGCTTTGGCGACCTTCCTGTGAGCGTGGATATGGTCAATCGGTTCCGCAGCCAGGCCGAGGTCACGGAGGTGCTCGGCCGCTATCGCGCGGGCGACCTCGACGTTCTCATCGGCACCCATCGCCTGCTCTCGATGGACGTCCAGCCGAAGGACCTCGGGCTGGTCATCCTCGATGAGGAGCAGCGCTTCGGGGTGTCGCAGAAGGAGGCCCTGCGCCAGTTGCGGCTGAAGGTGGACGTGCTCGCGCTGAGCGCCACGCCGATACCGCGCACGCTCCAGATGTCGATGTCCGGGCTCAGGGACATCTCCGTGATCGAGACCCCGCCGGCCGGGCGCCGTCCCATCGCGACGCATGTCGGCGAGTTCGATGAGCAGATCATCATCCAGGCGCTCACCCGCGAGAAGGCGCGCGGCGGCCAGTCGTTCTACCTGCACAACCGGGTCGAGACCATCGAGGAGGCGGCCGACCGCGTCCGGCAGATGGTGCCCGGGCTCGAGGTCGTGGTGGCCCACGGGCAGATGAACGAGTCGGATCTCGAGGACGTCATGCTGGCGTTCGTTCGCGGAGAGGGCGATGTCCTCGTGGCGACGAGCATCATCGAGTCCGGTATCGACATCCCCCGCGCCAACACGCTCGTCGTGGAGCGGGCCGACGCGCTGGGTCTCAGCCAGCTGCACCAGATCCGGGGACGCGTCGGGCGGTCGGATGTCACCGCCCATGCCTACCTCTTCTACCCCGATGCCGGCAGCATCACCCGTGATGCGGCGGCCCGCCTGCGTGCCGTGGCCGACTACACGGATCTCGGCAGCGGCCTGCGCATCGCCATGCGCGACCTCGAGATCCGCGGCGCGGGCAACCTGCTTGGCGATGAGCAGAGCGGCCACGTCGCCGCCGTGGGCTTCGAGATGTATGTGGAGATGCTCCAGGAGGCCATCGCGGCAGGGCGCGGGGAGGTCCCGGCCGAGGAGGTGCGCGTGGACATCCCGGTGTCGGCGTACATCCCCGCCGACTACGTCCCGTTCGAGGCGGCCAAGATCGACCTCCACCGGCGCATCGCGCTGTCACCCGACACCGAGTCGCTCACGCGGGTGGCGGCGGAGGTGCGCGACCGCTTCGGCGATGTCCCGCCGCCGGTCGAGGCCCTGTTCGACGTCCAGCGCCTGCGCATCCTGATGCGGCAGGTCAATGCCCGCCAGGCGGCCGCACGCTCCGGCCGCGTCGTCATCGGGCCCGTGCCGCTTGACTCCGTGGGCATGCGGGCGCTGCGTGACGGCATCGAGGGTGCCCTGTACTCGACGGCCGACAGCCTCATCAGCATTCCCGCTCCGTCCGCGCCGGCCGAGCGCATCAGCGCGGCCATCGCCGCACTCGAGGCCGTGGCGGCCCCCGCGGCGCAGGCCGCATGAGCTACCTCGTCCTGTTTCTCATCGCGGCGGGCTTCGCGATGATCCCGCTGCCGCTGTTCCCCTCGTGGGTGGTGGTGGCATACATGGTCGTCGAGTTCGACCTGCGCCTGTGGCTGGCCATCCTCATCGGCGCGCTCGGGACGACGCTGGGACGTGTCGTCCTCGTCGCTGTATCGCGCGTCGCCGGGCACCGCATGCTCGGCCGCTGGTCGCAGGCCAACCTCGAGTACCTGCATGGCAAGCTCGAGAACGCGGCGGGCGACATCGGCATCGCCGTGCTGCTCGGGGCATCCCCGCCGCCCGCCGGAGTGCTGTTCGTGCTCGCGGGCCTCATGCGGGTGCAGCTCTGGCTCGTCGCCGCATCGGTGTTCATCGGCCGGACCATCGGCTACTGGATCAGCGTCGGCGGCACCAGCGTGGCCGCAACCGCCCTGGCCTCGCAACTTCGCGATGTCGTGGGTCCATGGTCGGTGGTGCTGGCCGTCGTCATCGTGGTGGGCGTTCTCGCGCTCGCGATCCACATCGACTACCGGACGTTGATCGAGGACCGGAAGTTCCGGCTTCACCGCGGGCGTCGCTAGAGTCCCGCGCCGTGTCCCGGCCCGTGCGCATCGCCCTGGCAGCCCTTGCCACCGCCGCCCTGTCGGCCGCCGTGCTCACCGGTTGCGGCGGCAGCTCCCTGCCCGACGGCGTTGTTGCGCAGGTGGATGGCCAGGACATCACCCGGGCGGAGCTCGACCAGTCGCTCGCGCAGCAGAAGCAGGCCGCGGAGCAGCAGCAGCAGGACTTCCCCGAGGCCGGGAGCGATGAGTACGTCGCCCTCGAGCGCCAGGCCCTCGAGTCCATGGTGTTCCAGCGCATCGTCCTGCTGGAGGCCCGTGCATGCGGTGCGCCGTGCCGTGCCACGCCCGCGCAGATCGCGCGCGAGCGGAAGAAGATCATTGCGCAGAACTTCAGCGGCGACGCAAAGAAGTTCACCGACTTCCTGCAGGAGCAGAAGCTCGACGAGGCCGCCCGCGAGGCCCACACCGCGGAGGGGCGGCGACTCAAGGAAGAGGTCGTCGCGCACGAAGAAGCCGTTCGGGAAGCCGAATCGGGGCTGGAGGCGGCGGTCCGACGACTGCCGAATTTCCTGC
>JAPOKX010000165.1 GCA_029977425.1 Actinomycetota bacterium | reverse complement strand
GTTGACGGCCTCGGGCGCCGTGAAGGTGCCGTTGGAGGAGAGCTCGCTGATCCACCACACGGACGGGGCGTCCGCCGGCGCCTGGGGGATGTCCGGCGTCACCGACACATAGGTGCGGCGGCCATCACTCGTGATGTCCGAGATCACGACGCCCTGGGCGGGCGTGCCGAGGCGCAGTGCGGTCTGCGCGCTCCAACCTGAGCGGGGCGCGAACGTGCGGAAGTAGGTGGCATTGCCCCACGTGTCCTCGGCCCCGGTGCGGTAGGCGAGGACGAAGCCGTTCGCGCGGCCCACGCGTGCGGCGGCCGGGTAGTACTGCAGGGGTGTGCCCCCGGGGATGCCGCGCAGTTGCGTGGTCGACACCTCGCGCGTCGCCAGGGTGTAGACGGTCGCGTACTCACGCGAGCGATTGTTGGTGCTATCGCGCCAGATGATGAGCGCGCGGCGGCCGTCGCTGGACACGGCCAGTTCCTCGACCGTGGCATTGCGGCTCGTCGAGATGTTCTTCTTGGTGAATGCCGTGGCGTCTGACGCTCGGCAGGCGATGGCGGCACCGAAGTCAGCGCTCCAGGCTGTGCAGACGTCACCGCGTGCGTTGCCCTGAGCGGTCAGCCGCTCCGGATCGGTGTGCAACCGCTTCCACGTGCCCCACGTGTCGCTGGAAGCGTCGTAGTCGCGGTACCTGTCACCGGAGAAGACCACGCCTTTGCCGCTGGCGGCCATCGTGGCGCGCCACGCGGGGCCGTCCTCCGCACTGACGTCGTAGTCGACCGGATACCAGGCGTTGAGGGCATCGGGATTGGCCTGCGCCGCGGGGGCGGTGAGCAGGCCGAGGCCAATGGTGGCGGCGGAGAGGGCGATGACGATGCGGCGGGCGGTCATGACGGGAGGATGCCCGCGCGGGAGCGGCGCCTCACGTCACACCGGGCAAATGGGGTGCTAGTCCCCCATCGGGTGCCCGGCCCTGGGTCCCTGGACCCTTCGAGCCCTCGATCCTTAGATCCCTCGGCGCTGGGCCTTGAGCCCGATGTCCATGCGCTCGCGAGCCTCGCGCACCTGAGAGCGCTCGCTCACCTCGGGCACGCCGACCTGCCAGAAGGCGCCGCCCTCGGTCCAGTCCGACTCGCGCACGCGCAGGACGATGACGTTGACCCCCGGCTGCTGGTCCGCCAGGGCCGATCGCAGCTCGTCGATGTCCGTGACCGTCACGGCCCGCGCCCCCATGGCCGCTGCGTGGGCCCGGAAGTCCACGCGCGCACCGGTGTCGCCGTGGGAGTCGCGGAGCATGTTGTTGTACGACGCTCCGCCCTGGCCCACCTGCAGCCGCTCGATGACGGCGAAGCCCTCGTTGTCGCAGACCAGGATCGTCATGTCGATGCCCGAGAGCGCCGCGGAGTAGATGTCGGAGTTCATCATCATGTAGGCGCCGTCGCCGACAAGGACATAGGTGCGGCCACGATCGGCGTTGGCGATCGCCGCACCCCAGCCGCCCGAGAGCTCGTAGCCCATCGCGGAGAAGCCGTACTCGCAGTCGAAGGTCGCGATGCCGAGGGAGTGCCAGTTGATGTTGAGCTCGCCGGGCAGCCCGCCGGACGCCGTGAGCACGTAGTCCTCGGGGGTCGCTGCGGCGTTGACCGCACCCACGACCTGGGCGTAGCTCAGGGGCAGGGCACCGTCGGGTGCCGTGCGGTCGCCGATGAAGGCGTCGAGGTCGGCACGCATGACCTCCCCGGTCGCGGTCCACTCGACGGGAGCCATCCAGCCCTCGAGCCGGCCGGCCAGCTCCAGCAGGCCCTCGCGCGCATCGCCGACGACGGGCACGGCGCGGTGCTTCACCGCATCGAAGCGCGCGGCGTTCAGCCCGATGAACTGCGCCTGCGGGTGGAACGTCGTCCACGAGCCCGTCGTGAAGTCCTGCAGTCGCGTCCCGACCGCGAGGATCACGTCCGCGCGCGCGGCGAGCTCGTTGGCGGGCGAGGCGCCGGTGACGCCGATCGGGCCGCCGTACCTCGGGTGATCCCACAGCAGCGACGACTTGCCCGCGACCGTCTCGACCACGGGGATGCCGTGGCGCATCGCGAAGTCCGAGAGCTCGCTCTCCGCGAGCGAGTAGTGGACGCCGCCGCCGGCGATGATGAGCGGGCGCTGGGCCGAGCGCAGCAGCGCTGCGGCGCGATCGAGCTCGCCGAGGTCGGCCCGCGGGCGGATGGGCGCGTGCACGCGCACCTCGAAGAACTCCTCGGGGAAGTCGTAGGCGATCGCGGCGACATCCTGCGGCAGGCCGAGGAAGGCCGGGCCGCACTCGCCCGGGTCGCGCATGACGGCGAGCGCCTGCGGCAGGGCGCTCAGCACCTGAGCAGGGTCGGTGATGCGATCCCAGAAACGCACCACGGGTCGAAAGGCGTCATTGACCGTCGTCGACGGCGTGCCGAAGTGCTCCACCTGCTGCAGCACGGGGTCGGGCAGGCGCGAGTGGAAGGTGTCGCCGGAGATGAAGAGCACGGGCAGGCGATTGGCCATGGCCATGCCCGCCGCCGTGATCATGTTGGTCGCACCGGGGCCGACGGACGACGTCGCGACCATGATCTGCTGACGGCGCTTCGCCTTGCTGTACGCCGCGGCCGCGAGTCCCATCCCCTGCTCGTTCTGCCCCCGGTACACCGGCATCTGGCGGCGGTGCCGCTCGAGGGCGTGGCCGAGGCTGACGACGTTGCCGTGGCCGAAGATTCCAATGGCAGCCGGGAACAGTGACTCGACCTTCCCATCTATCTCGATGCTCTGCGCCACCAGGTAGCGAATGATGGCGTCGGCAGCCGTGAGTCGAACGGTCTTCATGTCG
>JAPOKX010000164.1 GCA_029977425.1 Actinomycetota bacterium | reverse complement strand
CGGCGGCCATGGCCGCGGCCTCGGTCACCCTCACGAGCTCGAGGGCGAGGTTGCGGTCGGGAGCCTCCGTGACGCGCATGCCTGACTCTCTCACGGCAGGCCGCCGAGGTGTGCGGCTCGCGGTGATCAGGGACGATGGTCCCGTGAGCGACGAAGGCCAGATGACCGGTGACGGACCGGTTGCCGAGGCGTCGGCGCCGGGAGCGGCGACTGACCGCCCCGCCGAGCCGGGCGAATTGCGCCCCACCGGCCGCTCGAATGCCCGCCTGCGCCAGACCGTGCGCGACATGATCCTGTCGCTCGCGGTCGTGCTCGCCGCGATCGCTGTCATCCTCCTCATCACGTGGCGGCCCACGCCCGATCCGGTCCGCGTCATCGACCCGACACCGCCGCTGTCGCTCGCGCGTGCGCAGGCGGACTACCCGGTGCTCTACCCCGCTGACCTCGACGCCTCGTGGCGCCCGACGAGTGCGCGCTGGGAGATCACTCCGTCATCTCAGCCCGATCCGGCCTGGCACGTGGGCTTCGTCACGCCGGACGACGCGTACGCCCAGCTGGGCCAGTCGGCGACGGAGGATCCGTCGTACGTCGGCGATCAGGTGGGAGTGGCTGAGCCCGCCGGAGAGTGGGAGGGCTGGCTGCGATTCGATTCCGCGGAGCAGCGGGCGCTCGTCCGTGTTGATGGCGGCGTGACGGTGGTGGTGTCGGGGACGGCCCCGTGGCCGACATTGCAGGTGCTCGCCGAGCGGCTCAGTCCGACGGCTCTGCCTACTCCGACTCTGGCGCCTGATCCTCCTGGTTGACGGGCTCTTGTTGGCTGAGCCGTTCTTCTTGTTGGCTGAGCCGTTCTTCTTGACTGAGCCGCGCCTGCGCGCCGGCCAGCCACGCCTCGCAGACGCGGGCGTACTCCTCGCCTCGCTCCCACAGTGCCAGGGCCTCCTCCAAGGTGGCGTCGCCGGACTCGAGGGCGGCGACCACGTCCGCGAGGGCGGCGCGCGCCTCTTCGTAGCCCATCTCCGGGGTGCCACCTGCTGCGGATCCGCTGCCCGGATCGATCGCCTTCGGATCGCTCGCCGTCGGATCGCTTCCCTTCGCTCGCGCCATGGCCATCAGGGTAGGTCCTCGACCGTCACCGTGAAGGTCCCGTGCGCGACGCGTGCCTCCAGGGGCTCGCCGGGCGCGAGCGAGGCAGGATCGCGCACGACAGCGCCACCGGGGGTCCTGAGCACGGCGTAACCGCGCTCGAGTGTCGATGCCGGGGACAGCGCGGTGAGCCGTGCGCGCAAGTGGCCCAGGTCCACGCGACCGTGGTCGATGCGGCGCTGGACGCTGCGCCGCGCTGTTGCGAGGGATCGAGTCACGTCGGCGGCATCAGCTGTGATCCGGCGCTCGAGGATGCGGCGAACGCGCTGGCGCTGCTGCGTGATGCGCTCCCACTCCTCCGCCACGTCGGGCACCACCCGCTTCGCCGCGTCCGTCGGAGTCGATGCGCGCACGTCGGCTACCAAGTCGACGAGGGGGACGTCCTGCTCGTGACCGATTGCGGTGATGATGGGCGCGCGCGAGGCCACCACCGCGCGAATGAGCCTCTCGTTGCTGAAAGGGAGGAGGTCCTCGACGCTGCCCCCTCCGCGAGCGATGACGATGACGTCGACGTCGGGGTGGGCATTGAGCTCGGCGAGGGCCTCGACGATTGCCGGAACAGCGGTGGCCCCCTGCACGGCTACTTCGCGGACCTCGAAGCCGACGCCGGGCCAGCGCAGTCGGGCGTTCACCGTCACATCCCGCAGCGCGGCGCTGGCGCGACCGGAGATCAGCCCGACGCGGCGCGGCAGGAAGGGAAGGGGGCGCTTGCGCTCGGGAGCGAAGAGCCCCTCGGCCTGGAAGAGCGCACGCAGGCGCTCGAGCTCCTCGAGCAGTGCGCCCCTGCCGACAGGGCGGATCTCGCGCGCGCGGATCTGCAGGGATCCGCGCCCGGCGTAGAACTCCGGGCGCCCGTAGACGATGACGCGCTGGCCCTCGCTGAGCGGGGGAGAGACCACGTCGACCACGTGGGTCTCGGCGACGACACTGAGCGAGAGGTCGGCGTCGGTGTCGCGCAGCGTGATCCACAGGGTGCGCATGCCGGGGCGTCGCGAGATCTGGGCCACCTGGCCCTCGATCCAGATGCCGCCGAGGCGCCCGATCCAGTCCCCGAGCAGGCGCGACACCGTGCGCACGGGAGCCGGCGACTCCGGCGAGGTCTCGAGCGCCATGGAGGCAGGCTACGGCCACGGATGCCGGGAAGGACCGCGCACCATACGATGGCTGCATGCCCGGCAAAGTGCTCCTCGCAGCCCCGCGCGGCTACTGCGCCGGCGTCGACCGCGCCGTCGTGACGGTGGAGAAGGCCCTCGACCTCTACGGCCCTCCCGTATACGTGCGCAAGCAGATCGTCCACAACAAGTACGTCGTCCAGCGCCTCGAGGATCGCGGGGCGGTCTTCGTCGAGGAGCTGGACGAAGTGCCCGAGGGCTCCACGGTCGTGTTCTCGGCCCACGGGGTCGCGCCTTCCGTGCATGCCGAGGCGAGTGATCGCGGGCTCAAGACGATCGACGCGACGTGTCCGCTCGTGACGAAGGTGCACTCGGAGGCGAAGCGCTTCTCGGCTGAGGGCATGCAGATCCTGCTCATCGGCCATGAGGGCCACGAGGAGGTCGTCGGCACCATGGGCGAGGCCCCGGAGGCCATGACCCTGGTGGAGTCGCCGGCGGATGCCGACACCGTGAGCGTGGATTCCGACCGGCCGCTGGTCTGGCTATCGCAGACGACGCTCTCTGTCGACGAGACCCTCGAGACGGTGG
>JAPOKX010000163.1 GCA_029977425.1 Actinomycetota bacterium | reverse complement strand
CCTCGTCGCTGGAGGAGATCATCCAGGCCATGACGTCGTCGACGTTGAAGGTGACGACGCGGCCGACCTGCACCTCTGCAGTCGTCTGGCCGGGCTCCACGATGACCGGTCCAATCATTCCTGCGCCTCCATCGGTGGGTGCGGGAGCTTCGGACGAACTCGGCGCCGCAGCGGAACTGGACGACGTACCGTCCGATGAGCCTCCGCAGGCGGTGAGCACGCCGGCTCCGCCCAGGGCGATGATGCTGGCAGCCGCGATGGTGAGGCCGCGGCGGGCGTTCGAACGCATGAGTCCCTGCTTCCTGTCTGCGCCTCTGAGGGCCGTCTGCCCGGAGAGGTCGAGCCGTCCGGCTCTTCCCCATGTTGACGGACAAGGTCCCCGGCTGGTTCCTCATCCGTTCGGATGATGACCGCGCCCTGAACTCAGGCATACCGCCTCTGCCCGTTCCGGCAGATCCCGAAGGCCCCTGGTGGAGGGCCCCACTGAGGACCACACTGGCCCCATGACCAGCCGGCGCAATCCTTCGAACAGGGAGCGGGAGCAATCCCCCGCTCAGGCCCCCAAGGTCGAATTCGAGGACACGACCCCCTATGACGCCTACGTGCGCGCATCGACCCTGGCCACTTTGCAGAAGACCGCCACGGACGAGCCGGGCGAATACATGTTCCTGGTCCTGTCGCAGATCATGGAGCTCTACTTCAACCTGCTGGCATTCGAGTGGCGCACCGCTCAGCGATTCCTGCGCGAGGACCGGCTGGGCGAGGCCCTCCTCGCGCTGCGCCGCAGCAAGGACCACTTCACCGGGCTGAATGCGTCGTGGACGAGTTTCAGCTGGATGACGCCGCCCGACTTCAACTCCTTCCGCGAGGCGCTCGGCGAGGCATCCGGCTTCCAGTCCTTCCTCTACCGCCACATCGAGTTCCTGCTCGGCTTCAAGGACCCGGCACTGCTGCGACCCCACAAGCACGTCGCGGGCAATCACTACGCCGAGCTCGTGGCCGCCTTCGAGGCACCGAGCCTCTACGACGATGCCCTCGCCTACCTCGCGCGGCAGGGGTACGCCGTGCCGCAGGAGATGCTCGACGCCGAGACCAACTCCACACATGAGTGGGACGAGGCGATCGAGGACGTCTGGGTGCAGGTGTACGCCGACAACGGCCACGGCAGCCCGCTGCGCGAGCTCGCCGAGTCCCTCACCGACATCGCGCAGCAATTCAGCGACTGGCGCTACTGGCACCTCATGGCCGTGCGCCGCAGCATGGGCCACAAGGGAGGCTCCGGTGGCTCCGCAGGGCTCGCCTGGCTCGAGAAGAGCCTCCAGCGGGAGGCCTTCCCTGAGTTGTGGTCGGCACGGACGAGAATCTGAGCGTGCGCGACTACGACACCACGCTCGACAGCGCAGACCCCGGCTGGCGCGAGCGCTTCCACATCCCGCCGTTCGTAGGCGCTCCCGACGCACCCGGAGTGGCGTACCGCGAGGTGGCTTACTTCGCCGGCAACTCCCTCGGGCTGCAGCCGGTCGCCACGCGCGCGGCCGTCGACACCGAGCTCGACCGCTGGGCCGAGATGGGAGTGGAGGGCCAGCTCACCGGCCCGCGGCCGTGGAAGGACTACCACGAGGCGCTGCGCGATCCCGCCGCTCGACTCGTGGGTGCACTGCCGCACGAGACGGTGATCATGAACTCCCTCACCGTCAACCTGCACGTGCTCATGGCGACGTTCTACCGGCCCGAGGGCCGACGCACGAAGATCGTCATGGAGGACATCGTCTTCCCCTCCGACGGTTATGCCATGGCCTCGCAGGCGCGCTGGCACGGGCTCGATCCGGCGGAGCACGTCATCCGCCTGCGCCCGCGCGAGGGCGAGGACGTGCTGCGCACCGACGATGTCATCGCCCGGATCCGCGAGCTCGGCGACGAAGTCGCCGTCGTCGTCTTCAGCGCCGTCAATTACCTCACCGGCGAGTGGATGGACATGCCTGCGATCACCGCCGCGGGCCATGAGGTCGGCGCCATCGTGGGCTGGGACCTCGCGCATGCTGCTGGCAACGTGCCCCTGCGCCTTCACGACTGGGGTGTCGACTGGGCGGCCTGGTGCTCCTACAAGTACCTCAACTCCGGGCCGGGTGCGCTCGCCGGCGCGTTCATCCACGAGCGGCACGCGCGCGACACCTCGCTGCCGCGACTGGCGGGCTGGTGGGGCACGCGCACCGACACGCGCTTCCGCATGGACTCAGACTTCGACCCGCCCGCCACGGCCGACGCCTGGCAGATGTCCAATCCGCCGATCTTCTCGATGACGCCGGTGCAGGTGTCGCTCGAGCTCTTCGACGAGGTGGGCATGGACACCCTTCGGGCGCGCAGCCTGCGTCTCACGGCGTACCTGCGCACCCTCCTCGAGGAGGCCATCGCCAGGCTTCCCGTGGGGGCAATGGAGATCGTCACACCCGTGGAGGACGACCGTCACGGGTGCCAGCTCTCCGTGCGCTTCCGCACCGATATCCACGTGCTCGCCGACACCCTGCGCGATCTCGACGGCGTCATCGCCGACACGCGCAATCCCGACATCATCCGCTTCGCTCCCGTGCCGCTCTACTCGACGTATCTCGACTGCTGGCGCGCGGCCGATGCCCTGCGCCGGCGCCTGGCCTAGCGATGCGCCGCTTCATCGAGCCCTACGGCGAGCATCCGCGGCAGTTCGGCGAGTGGTTCATCCCGGAGCCCGCGGGGGACGCCCGCCCGCCTCTCGTCATCGTCATCTGCATTCGTGGCTGCGTCGGGTCACTGGAGGGTGAGCGAGTGCGCGAGTGCGCGAGTGGGCGAGCGGGCGAGCATGGCGCCGCGGAAGAAAGCGTCAGCGGCCGAGGCT
>JAPOKX010000162.1:2417-2880 GCA_029977425.1 Actinomycetota bacterium | reverse complement strand
GTGAGAGTCTCTACGACCTCCACGCCGTACCCCTTTCTCGAGGCGCCCGATGCGCCGCCTTGCGCGCCCCCCGGGCGCCGATGAGTCGGACTGTCCTCCGGGTTGCCGGAGCCCGCAAGTTGAACAACTCAGGGCGCGATTTAGGTACCTCAGGGGGTGCGAAAATTCGGCCTCTAGCCTGGGCCCATGCTCACGATCCGCCAGGACCTCATCGAGGCGATGGTGGCCCACGCCCGGGCCGATCACCCCGATGAGGCGTGCGGGGTCATCGCCGGGCCCGAGGGCAGCGACCGCCCCGAGCGGTTCATCCCCATGGTCAACGCCGCCCGCTCGCCGACCTTCTACGAGTTCGACTCCGCCGACCTGCTCCGCCTCTATCGCGAGATGGACGACCGGAGCGAGGAGCCCGTGGTGATCTACCACTCCCACACGGCCACCGAGGCCTATCCCTCACGGACCGACA
>JAPOKX010000162.1:0-2410 GCA_029977425.1 Actinomycetota bacterium | reverse complement strand
ACGTCCTGGTCTCGACGCGCGAGTGCGGTCCCGACGAGGGCCCCGTGGAGGTGCGCTCCTACCGGATCGTCGACGGGGTGGTCTCGGAGGAGCAGATCGAGATCGTCGCCTAGGCTTGCCCCCATGTCCGTCGAGGTCCGTATCCCCACCATCCTGCGCGCCTACACCGGAGGCGACAAGGTCGTCACCGGCGAGGGCGCGGACCTGCGCGCCCTTGTCGCCGACCTCGACGGCCGCTATCCGGGCATCGGCGAGCGCCTCGTCGACGAACAGGGCCTGCGTCGCTACGTCAACGTCTACCTGAACGACGAGGACGTCCGTTTCCTCGGCGGTCTCGACACGGTGGTCGCCGACGGCGACTCCGTCACGATCCTTCCCGCCGTCGCCGGCGGCTGACTCCGCGCGCCATGCGCTACGACTCGCTGCTCGACTCGGTCGGCAACACTCCGCTTGTCGGGCTGCCGCGCCTGTCGCCGAGCGCGGATGTGCGCCTGTGGGCGAAGCTCGAGGATCGCAATCCGACGGGCTCGGTCAAGGACCGCGCGGCACTCAACATGATCGAGCAGGCGGAGAAGGACGGCCTGCTCACTCCCGGTTGCACGATCCTCGAGCCGACGAGCGGCAACACCGGCATCTCGTTGGCGATGGCGGCCCGACTCAAGGGCTACAAGCTCGTCTGCGTCATGCCGGAGAACACCTCGACCGAGCGCACCCAGATCCTGCGCATGTGGGGAGCCGAGATCATCTACTCGCCCGGCGCGGGAGGGTCCAATGAGGCGGTCCGCGTGGCACGGCGCATGGCCGCTGAGCACCCCGACTGGGTGATGCTCTACCAGTACGGCAACCCGGCCAACGCGGGCGCGCACTATGCGACCACAGGGCCCGAGATCCTGGCCGACCTGCCCACCATCACGCACTTCGTTGCGGGCCTCGGCACGACCGGCACCCTCATGGGCGTCGGGCGCTACCTGCGCGAGCACAAGCCCGACGTCCAGATCGTCGCGGCTGAGCCTCGCTACGGCGAGCTCGTCTACGGGTTGCGCAACCTCGACGAGGGCTTCGTGCCCGAGCTCTACGACCCCAGCGTGCTCACGACGCGCTTCTCCGTCGGGCCGCGCGATGCGCTCAAGCGCACGCGCGAGCTGCTCGACCAGGAGGGCATCTTCGCGGGCATCTCGACCGGTGCGATCCTCCACGCGGCCCTCGGGCTCGCGAACAAGGCCGTCAAGGCGGGCGAGCCCGCCGATATCGCGTTCATCGTGTGCGACGGCGGCTGGAAGTACCTCTCCACCGGTGCCTACGAGGGCACGATCGACGACGCGGAGGATCGTCTCGAGGGCACGGTCTGGGCATGAGCGACGATCGGCCGATCGGCATCTTCGACTCCGGCGTCGGGGGCCTCACGGTCGCGCGCGCGGTCCTCGACCAGCTCCCGCACGAGCCGATTCTCTACGTCGGTGACACCGCGCGCGGCCCCTACGGACCGCTGCCGATCGCCGAGGTCCGCGCGTACGCCCTCGACGTCATGGACCATCTCGTCGCCTCGGACGTCAAGATGCTGGTCATCGCGTGCAACTCCGCCAGTGCGGCGGTCCTGCGCGATGCCCGCGAGCGCTATGACATCCCGGTCGTCGAGGTCGTCCATCCCGCCGTACGCCGTGCCGTCAGCGCGACACGCTCGGGGCGCATCGGCGTCATCGGCACGCGGGCGACCATCACGTCCCAGGCGTACGACGATGCCTTTGCCGCGGCTCCGCACCTGCAGATCACCAGCGAGGCCTGTCCACGCTTCGTGGAGTTCGTGGAGTCGGGCGTGACGGGTGGCAGCGAGCTGCTCGAGGTCGCACGCGACTACCTCGCGCCGCTCCAGGAGGCGGAAGTGGACACGCTCGTACTGGGGTGCACGCACTACCCGCTTCTCACCGGTGTCATCTCCTATGTCATGGGCGATGGCGTGACGCTCGTGTCGAGTGCGGAAGAGACCGCGAAGGACGTCTACCGCACGCTCGCCGAGCACGGACTGGTCCGCGATCCCACACTGCCGGAGCCGCGGCATCGCTTCCTCGCGACCGGCGATCCCGCGGCATTCGCGTCCCTGGGCTCGCGGTTCCTGGGCCCCGAGATCGGCATCGTCGAGCGCGCCTAGGCTTGCGGCGTGCGCCTCACGGTGATCGGCTGCGCCGGATCCTTCCCCGGCCCCGACTCTCCCGCCTCCTGCTACCTCGTCGAGCACGATGGCTACCGGCTGCTGCTCGACCTGGGCAACGGCGCACTCGGAGTGCTGCAGCGGCATGTTTCTCTCACCGACATCGACGCGATCGTGCTCTCGCACCTGCATGCGGATCACTGCCTCGATATGTGCGGGCTCTACGTCGCGCAGCGCTACCACCCCGACGGGCCGCGGCCGCGT
>JAPOKX010000161.1 GCA_029977425.1 Actinomycetota bacterium | reverse complement strand
GAAGGAGACGTCGCACATGCCGCCGGTGCTCAGGCCGGTCGCATGGGCCGCGGGCTGGCGTGCCGAGACGGTGGTGTCGCCGATCTGGACGACGGCGTGAAGGTCGCCGCCGATGAATGTGGCGTCGATGATCGGGAAGCGTCCTGGGCCGTCAGCCGAGAGCAGCACGTCCTCAGGCCGCACGGCGGCCACGTGGCCGTCCGCACCGGCAGCGGGGGAGTCGGATGCCCACGCCTCAGCCGGGATGACACCCCAGCCGCTGAGCACCACGTCGCTGCCCTCGAGCGTGAGGTCGATGATGTTGGCCTCGCCGATGAAGTCGGCGACGAAGCGGGTCCGCGGCCTCAGGTAGACCTCGCGGGGCTCTCCCACCTGGACGATGCGGCCTTCGTTGAAGACGGCGACCTGATCGCCCATCGACATCGCCTCGTCCTGGTCGTGCGTGACGAGCACGAAGGTGATGTGAGTCTCCTGCTGGAGCCGCTTGAGCTCCAACTGCATGCCGCGGCGCAGCTTGAGGTCGAGAGCCGACAGCGGCTCATCGAGGAGGAGCACTTCGGGCTCCTTGGCGAGGGCCCGAGCGAGGGCAACCCGCTGTTGCTGGCCTCCGGAGAGCTGGTGCGGCCTGCGACCACCCAGGCCGGTGAGTCGCACGAGCTCCAGCGAGTGATCGACCTTGCGCGCGATCTCATCCTTGGGCAGGTGGTCCATCTGCAGGCCGAAGGCGATGTTCTGTGCCACCGTCATGTGCGGGAAGAGGGCGTAGGACTGGAAGACCGTGTTAACGCGACGCTTCCACACCGGGACGGTGTCGATGCGCTCACCGCGCAGCATGATCTCCCCGGTGTCCGGCGACTCGAGGCCGGCGATGCAGCGCAGCAGGGTGGTCTTGCCGCAGCCGGAGGGGCCGAGCAAGACCATGAAAGACCCGTCGGCCACGTCCAAGCTGACGTCGTCCAGGGCCTTGACCTCTCCGCCCTCAGGCGTGGGGAAGGCCTTCGACACCCCGCGGACGCGCAGGGCCGGCACAGACTCAGCGGACACCGTTCCTCCTCCACGACCGGGTTGACCCCGCGGTGGGCTGAGCGCACACTAACGGCGTTAGGTCCCGAGGGGAAGGCTGTGATGACACCGTGACCTTGGCCGGGAGCTCCTCGTGACGACGACGCCTGTGCGGGCGGCCGTGACCCCGGCCCGGATCGCCGAGGAAGCCCTCGCACTCCTGGACGAGGGTCCCGACGAGACGGTGCTCACCATGCGCAGCCTGGCGGCGCGCCTGGGCGTGCAGGCGCCCTCCCTCTACGCCCACGTGAGTGGGATGGACGAGATCCACGATCTGGTCCACGCGCTCATCAACTCGACGATTGACGTGTCCGTGGTCGACGGGTCCGTCGATCCGCAAGACCTCGTGGAGCTCGGCCGGCACTATCGACACGCGTATCGCTCTCACCGCGTCGCCGCGTCCATGATCGTGTCCCGCAGCGTGAATCGCGAGCACGCTCTCCGGGTCTACGAGGCAATCGCATCGTTTCTCACGAGGTACGGCGTGCCGGCAGATCGCGTCATGCCGTTAATGGCGCTGTTCGACAATCTCGTGCTGGGGTCAGCGGTGGAGCCGTTCGAGGCGGCGTTCGCAGGAGAGCCGGAGGACTATGCGGTGGGCCATCCGCACCTGGCGCAGGCTCTCGATGCCACGGCACGTGACGCGGTGGACGACGTGGCCTTCGAATGGGGAATGTCGGCGTACCTCGACCTGATGGAGTCCGTCACGACTCCTGCGCGATGACGCGCATGCGATCCACGGTCGGGTCCAGGCTCCCGCGCACCCAGCCGTAGGGCGAGGAGGCCGTGGACCTCAGGAAGTCGATGATGGGTTTCGTGAGGATCTCGCCCGGGAGGATGTTGGGCACTCCTGGCGGGTACGCCGCCAGCGAATCAGCCGAAATGCGCCCCACAGCCTCGGCCGCGGGCACGGACTCCGTCGGGCTGAAGTAGGCCTCGCGCAGGTCCATGGCCCGCTCCGCGAGCGGTGGCAGGTGAATGGCGGGGTGCTCGCCCAGATCCATCACGGGCAGGTCGTGCAGCGCGTCCACGAAGTGGTCGACGTCAAGCCTGCTCCCCGCTCCGACCAGGCCCACGATGCACGAGTCGGTCGCCATCTCGACGTGGATGAGGCTGCGCTCCTCGAGCAGTCGTCGTGCGACATAGCCAGGAGTGCCACCGGAACGCGTGTCGACGACGATGCGCAGTGGATCGAGCGCGATGACGTCGGGTGCCGCGTGGATGGAGGGGTCGGGGTCGACGAAGCGTCCGCGTGCGTTGAGCAGGTCTCGCGCGCGCTCGAGGTCCGCGATGCTCCCGCCGATGCCCTCGCCCGCGTTGAGCTGGAGATCGCGTCGCGCCAGGTCGAGCGAGGCGAAGAGCAGCGCCGAGGGACTCGTCGTCTGCACCGTCGTCATGGCGCGATCGATGAGGGGTTCGAGCAGGTCGGCGTAGGGCCCGTCAGCGAGGTGCAGCATCGCCGATTGCGTGAGGCTCCCTCCGAGCTTGTGCGTGCTGGAGATGACGAGGTCGGCGCCGCTCTGGAGGGCGGAGCGGGGGAGCTCGGGATGGAAGCCGAAGTGGCTGCCCCAGGCTTCGTCCACGACCAGCGGGATGCCTCGCGCGTGGGTCACCCGCGCGAGGGCGACGACGTCCGCGCAGGCGCCGAAGTAGGAAGGGGTCACGACATACGCCGCCACCGCATCCGGATGCGCGGCGAGCTGGGCATCGAGGTCCTCCGCGGTCACGCCATGCGCGATGCCGAGCGCCGGGTCGATCGTGGGCAGCACGAACTCCAGTCGCAGGCCGGCGAGGATCGCACCGTCGATCACGGAGGTGTGCACCGAGCGCTGAACGAC
>JAPOKX010000160.1 GCA_029977425.1 Actinomycetota bacterium | reverse complement strand
CAGCCTTGACGGCACCGTCGCGCTGCGCGCGGGCTAGCCCTGCGGTGGCTAGGCGCCGAAGGTCACCTTGACGAGCAGGATGACGATGCCGATGGAGGCATCGATGAGGCCCAGGCTCAGGGATCGGGGCCATGTGCGCTGCTCTCGACGACCGCCCACCACGCCGACCACGAAGAGGACGGCGACCAGCATGAGCAGAGTAATGGCGACCGAGCCGGCGAGTTCGAGGCCGATGATCTGGGCGAGGAGGAAGGCGCCCACAGAGAGCCCGCCCACGAGGAGCACGGAGAGGAACAGCCGTCCCTCTTCTCGCCAGTCCTCGCGCGTGAGCGGGGATCCCGCCACGAGGCGGTGCGCAGCGGCCGCGGCCCAGAGGTGAGCCACGGCCACCGTGACCGTCGTGGCGATGATGATGACCACGAGCTCAACCTCGTCGACGAAGATGCCCTTCCAGCTCGCCGCGGCGATGACGCCGAGCAGGGTGATGGCGGCGTAGATCGCCATCGTCGTCTCTGCGAGCTTCTGACGGTGTGGTGCACCCGTCACGGGGTCGTCGCTCATCCCGTCTCCTCGATCGCGTCGATCTCCTCGGCGTCGAGGATCGTGTAGCTGTAGCCCTGCTCGGCGAGGAAGCGCTGGCGGTTCTGCGCGAAGTCCGCATCGACGGTGTCGCGCGACACGACGGTGTAGAAGCGCGCCCGGCGCCCGTCGGCCTTCGGGCGCAGGAGCCGTCCCAGTCGCTGGGCCTCCTCCTGGCGGGAGCCGAAGGACCCGCTCACCTGGATCGCGACGGAGGCCTCGGGCAGGTCGACCGAGAAGTTGGCCACCTTGCTCACCACGAGCACGCGTTCCTCGCCTTGGCGGAAGGCCTCGAAGAGCCGCTCGCGCTCCTTGACGCCGGTCTCGCCCGTGATGGTGGGGGCGCCCACGTGCTCGGCGATCTCGGCCAGCTGGTCCAGGTACTGGCCGATGACCAGCACCTGCTCGTCGGCATGCCGCTCGATGAGCTGCTCCACGAGCCGCGTCTTCTCCGCGGTCGTCGCTGCGAGCCGGTAGCGGTCATCGGGCTCGGCCGTGGCGTAGACGAGTCGCTCGGAGTCAGGGAGTGTCACGCGCACCTCGACGCACTCCGCGGGCGCGATCCAGCCCTGTGCCTCGACCTCTCTCCACGGTGCGTCGTACCGCTTGGGGCCGATGAGCGTGAACACGTCGCCCTCGCGGCCGTCCTCGCGGATGAGCGTCGCGGTGAGGCCCAGGCGGCGACGCGACTGGATGTCGGCGGTGAAGCGGAAGATCGGCGCGGGCAGGAGGTGCACCTCGTCGTAGATGATGAGGCCCCAGTCGCGGGTGTCGAAGACTTCCAGGTGAGGGAAGACGCCCTTCCTCTTCGTCGTCATCACCTGGTACGTCGCGATGGTGACGGGACGGATCTCCTTGCGAGCACCGGAGTACTCGCCGATCTCGTCCTCGGCGAGGTTGGTGCGGGCGAGGAGCTCGGCCTTCCACTGGCGCGCGGAGACCGTGTTGGTCACGAGGATGAGCGTGGTCGCCTGCGCCCGTGCCATGGCCGCCGCGCCGACGATGGTCTTGCCTGCCCCGCAGGGAAGCACGACGACACCGGAGCCGCCGGCCCAGAAGCCTTCGACTGCCTCGCGTTGGTAGGGGCGCAGTTCCCAGCCGTCTTCGGCGAGCTCGATCGGGTGGTGCTCGCCGTCGACGTATCCGGCAAGGTCCTCGGCGGGCCAGCCGAGGGTGAGCAGGACCTGCTTGAGGTGGCCGCGCTCGCTGGGATGCACGAGCACCGTGTCGTCGTCGATGCGGGCGCCGACGAGCGGGGCGACCTTCTTGCTGCGCAGGACCTCCTCGAGCACGGGTCGGTCGGTCGTGCTGAGCACGAGCCCGTGAGCGGGGTGCTTCGCGATCGTGAGGCGGCCGTAGCGATCCATCGTCTCGGCGATGTCGACCAGCAGGGCATGCGGCACGGCGTAGCGCGAGTAGGTGAGAAGGACATCCACCACCTGCTCGGCGTCGTGGCCTGCAGCGCGAGCGTTCCACAGCGCGAGCGGGGTCACCCGGTAGGTGTGGATGTGCTCGGGGGCGCGCTCGAGCTCCGCGAAGGGCGCGATGGCGCGACGCGCCTCGTCGGCGGAGGGATGGTCGACTTCGAGGAGCAGCGTCTTGTCGCTCTGGACGATGAGTGGCCCGTCGGTCACGCGGTCTCCCCGTCAAGGAGAGCCGACACCAGCGCGGCCACGAGAGCGGTGCGCTCGGGAAGCGCGCTCGCACTCGCCCACTCATGCTCGGCGTGCGCTCCGTCGCCCATGGCCCCGAGCCCGTCCAGCGTGGGGATGCCCAGGGCAGCGGTGAAGTTGCCGTCGCTCGCGCCACCCACGGCACGGGAGCCGATGGGTCCGATCCCCAGGTCAGCGGCACACCTCTCGGCGAGGCGCGCCAGGGCCGCTCCCGCCGACTACTCCATGGCGGGTCGGTTGATGCCCCCGCCAACGATGGCGACCTCGGCTTCGGGGTGGGCAGGCTGCCAGCCGCGCGCGAGAGCGTCGACACGCTGCTGCTCGTCCGAGGACCACGCGCGCACGTCGATGCCGATCACGGCCTGGTCGGGGACGGTGTTGTCGGTCACGCCGGCCCGGGCGGTCGTCGGCGTCACCGTCGTTCCAAGGTCGGGCCTGGCCCAGGTCACCGCGTCACGCACGAGGTCTGCGGCCTCGACGAGCGCGTTGATGCCGCGCTCGGGGTCCAGGCCGGCATGCGCCGCACGACCGGTGATCTGCACGACGTACCACGACGTGCCCTTGCGCGCGGTCTTGAGCTCGCCTTCCACCGATGGCTCGAGCACGAGCACGGCTTCCGCGTCACGAGCGGCATCCTCGATCACGGCA
>JAPOKX010000015.1 GCA_029977425.1 Actinomycetota bacterium | reverse complement strand
TCGCCTACGGCCTCATCGCGGCGTCCCAACAATCGGGACTGCCGCTCTTCCTCGGGTCCTACCCGATCACGCCCGCTTCCGACATCCTGCACGAGCTGAGCAAGCACAAGAACTTCGGCGTCGTCACCTTCCAGGCGGAGGACGAGATCGCCGGCATCGGCGCAGCACTCGGGGCGTCGTACGCCGGATCGCTCGGAGTGACGACCACGTCCGGGCCCGGCGTCGCATTGAAGTCAGAGACGATCGGCCTGGCGGTCTCGCTCGAGCTGCCGCTCATCATCGTCGACGTGCAGCGCGGCGGTCCCTCGACCGGCTTGCCCACCAAGACCGAGCAGTCCGACCTCCTCCAGGCGATGTTCGGTCGCAACGGCGAGGCCCCGGTGCCGATCGTGGCGCCGCGCTCCCCCGGTGACTGCTTCGACGCGGCCGTGGAGG
Source organism: Actinomycetota bacterium (assembly GCA_029977425.1). GTDB lineage: Bacteria > Actinomycetota > Actinomycetes > S36-B12 > S36-B12 > Mxb001. The sequence continues at coordinate 22,463 of JAPOKX010000015.1, read as the reverse complement.
CCGCCCGCATCGCCGTCACCTACCGCACGCCCGTCTTCCTGCTCAGCGACGGCTACCTGGCCAACGGCTCCGAGCCGTGGCGCATCCCCGAGCTCGACTCCCTGCCCGCCATCGACCCGGCCTTCACCACGGAGCCCAATCGCGAGGACGGCAGCTTCTGGCCCTACCTGCGCGACGAGGAGACGCTCGCTCGGCCCTGGGCGATCCCCGGCACGCCCGGCCTGGAGCACCGCATCGGCGGCCTCGAGAAGGCAGACGGCAGCGGCAACATCTCCTACGACCCCGAGAACCACGACCGCATGGTGCGCCTGCGCCAGGCGAAGGTCGACGCCATCGCCCGGTCGATTGCCCCGCTCGAGGTGGAGGATCCGAACGGCGATGCGCGGGTGCTCGTGCTCGGGTGGGGTTCGACGTACGGCCCGATCGGCGCCGCCTGCCGCAACGTGCGCGCCCAGGGCATGTCCGTCGCGCAGGCCCACCTGCGCCACCTCAATCCCTTCCCCGCCAACACCGGAGAGGTCCTGCGGGGCTACGACCGCGTGATCATCCCGGAGATGAACCTCGGGCAGCTCGCCCTCCTCATCCGCGGGAAGTACCTCGTCGATGCCATCGGCTACAACCAGGTGCGAGGACTGCCCTTCACCTCCGAGGAGCTCAGCACCACCATCGCCGACGTGATCGGGAGCCTGTGACGCCATGACCGCCACCGACCTGCCCATGCCCGGCCTCGCCCTCGTCCCCCGCACGGACGAGAAGCAGACCGCGAAGGACTTCAAGACCGACCAGGAGGTGCGCTGGTGCCCCGGGTGCGGTGATTACGCGATCCTCGCCGCCGTGCAGGGATTCCTCCCCGAGCTCGGGCTGCGCAAGGAAAACATCGTCTTCGTCTCCGGGATCGGCTGCTCCTCGCGATTCCCGTACTACATGGACACCTACGGCGTGCACTCGATCCACGGCCGCGCACCGGCCATCGCCACCGGCATCGCCATCACGCGCCCCGACCTCTCGGTGTGGGTCGTCACCGGCGACGGCGACGCCCTGTCGATCGGCGGCAATCACCTCATCCACGCGCTGCGCCGCAACGTCAACCTCAAGATCCTGCTGTTCAACAACCGGATCTATGGCCTCACCAAGGGCCAGTACTCGCCTACCTCCGAGACCGGCAAGATCACCAAGTCCACTCCTCTGGGATCCCTGGACTACTCCTTCAACCCCGTGTCGATCGCCCTGGGAGCGGAAGCGTCCTTCGTCGCGCGGACGGTCGACTCCGACCGCAAGCACCTCACCGAGACCTTGCGCCGCGCCGCCGCGCACGAGGGCACGGCACTCGTGGAGATCCTGCAGAACTGCAACATCTTCAACGACGGGGCATGGGAGCCCCTCAAGGACTCCGAGACGAGCGACGACTACCTCATCCGACTCGTCGACGGCGAGCAGGTGCGCTTCGGCAAGGACCGCGACAAGGTCGTCGTCCGCGGCGAGGGCGGCCACCTCGCGGTGGCCGATGCCGACTCCGTCGACGAGTCCCAGATCATCGTCTTCGACTCCCACGCGGCCGATCCCGGCCTCGCCTTCGCTCTCTCGCGCCTGGCAGACGTGCACTCCCTGCGCGATACGGCCATCGGCGTCTTCCGCGACGTGCAGCGCCCCTCCTACGACCGCCTCGTGCGCGAGCAGGTGGCCGCCGTCCGCGAGTCGGGCGAAGGCGACCTGGAGTCGCTCATCCGGGGCAAGGACACCTGGACAGTCTCCTGAGCACCAAGCCCCGATCCGAATTCACCACCGGCCTGATCTTCGGCGTCGCCGCATACGGCCTGTGGGGAGCGTTCCCGCTCTACTTCTCGCTCTTCGACGGAGTCAATCCCCTCGAGGTCGTGGCCTACCGCATCGTGTGGTCGCTCGCGTTCTGCTTCCTGCTGCTGCTCTTCATCAAGGGCAGCTGGCGCGAGGTGGGGCGCACCCTGCGCGATCGGCGCAGCATGGGACTGCTCGCACTCGCGTCCATCGCCATCGCGATCAACTGGACGACGTACGTCTACTCCGTCGCGACGAACCAGGTCGTCGAGGCCGCTCTCGGCTACTTCATCAACCCGCTTGTCTCCGTCGCCATGGGCATCGTCATCCTGCGTGAGCGGCTGCGCGCACCCCAGTGGACGGCGGTTGCCGTCGCAGGAGTCGGCGTCCTCATCATCGGGATTGCCGAAGGCGCTGCCCCGTGGATCGGCCTCATCCTGGCGATGAGCTTCGGCACCTATGGCCTCATGAAGAAGATGGCCGGCGTCGGGGCCGTGACCGGGCTCACGGTGGAGACGCTCGTCCTACTGCCCGTCGCCGGCATCGTCCTGGCCTACTTCGAGGTGCAGGGCAGCGCCGCGGTCGCGAGCAGCGGCTGGGGCATGGGCGTGCTCCTTGCCCTCCTCGGGCCCGTCACCGCCATCCCCCTCATGTGGTACGCCGCGGCCGCCAATCGACTGCCCCTCGCGACCCTGGGCGTTCTCCAGTACTCCACGCCGACGGTGATCTTCATCCTCGGCATCACGGTCTTCGGTGACTCCGTCAACACCGGCGAGTGGATCGGGTTCACGCTCATCTGGGTCGCGCTGGCGATCTTCTCGACGGATGCGATCAGGCGCTCCCGCAAGCCGAGTCGCGTCGACGAGCTCGAGGTCGCCGAGCCCACCTGATTCCGTCGTTGCCGCTAGAGGCCGGCGCGCTTGGCCTTGTCGAGGATCTCCGCACGCCCGCTCGCTCCGAGGAGATGCCCCAGGGCCGTGAGGTCGGCCTTGATGGTGGCCACGCTGTAGCCCAACTCCTCGGCGATCTCCCGGTTGCCCTTGCCGTCGCGCATGAGCACGAGCACCTCGCGCTGGCGCGCCGTGATCTCCAGCGGGGCAGCCTCGGTGAGGTTGGAGTTTGCGGTGCCCCGCAGGGCAGACGAGGCGAGCACCCACATCACCGTGGCGCTGAGCAGCCCGTCGATCGTCGCGCGCAGGTGCCAGGTGTGCTCGATGGGGCCCGCGAATCCCAGGACGATGAATCCGATCGGTGCTCCCCGGTGGCGCAGGGGGAGGAAGGCCATCTCCCCCTCCGCCGTCAGGCTGCGGAAGAAGGGTGCGGCGAGTGGGTAGGCCTCGGCGACCTGTCCCTTGGTGAGCCACTTCTCCGTGCCGAGGCGGAAGGTCTCCGCGCCCGGCAGGTGCATGTCTGCGGTGACGCGCCCGTAGACGGCGTTCTCGCGACGGCCCATGCCGTAGGAGGCCACGAGGTCGAGGGTCTGCCCGTCGGGCCGCGCGGCGTAGACGAGCGCGAGGTCGGCACCGAAGGGGGCGAAGAGCCCACGGCAGATCGCGAAGCCCACCGCATCGCCTTCGGGCAGATCGCTCAGCATCCAGAGGTAGGAGATGAGCGGAGTGCCGTCGAGGGCGAAGTCCTCCGGACGGACGATGTCCCCCAAGCGGGCCTCGTCGGCCTCACGGTCGGTGCTGCGACGCCTCGGCATGCCACCCCTTCGGGCCATCGTTCCCCCTCATCCCCCAGGCTATAGCCGGTCTATAGCCCCCGCGAGAGCCCGCATCCCTGCCCCCTGGGCGATAGACATAGCCCGTCCGCCAGTCGCGGGGGTGGCGGAACGGGCTCGACTCGCCGGCTCACACCGTCGGGGGGATGCGGTGACGGGACGGCGAGTCGAGCCTCGACAAGATAGCCACCCGACTAGGTCGGCGTACCCGACATGCGCCTCTTCGCATGCCCCCGCTCGCATCTGACCCGGCCTTCCTAGGCTGAGGCCATGCCCTCCGAGCCTGTGATGTCCCCCGACCCCTACGCCACTCCCGAGCGCCGCGCCCTGCGCGCCCTGGTCGCCGACTTCACGGCCCGCGAGATCGCTCCGCACCTTCCCGTCTGGGAGCGGGAGGGGCAGCTCCCCCGTGAGCTCCACCGCAAGGCCGCCGAGGCAGGGGTCCTCGGCATCGGCTTCTCCGAGGATGTCGGGGGATCCGGCGGTGACCTCATCGACGTCGTGGTCATGACCGAGGCCTTGCTCGAGGCCGGCGGAAGCGGCGGCATCGTCTCCGGGCTCTTCAGCCACGGCATCGCCCTGCCCCACGTGGTCGATGAGGCAGCCCGTCGACGTGAGCGCGGCGACGCAGCCGGGGCCGATGATCTCGTCGCGCGCGTGATCGCCCCGGTGCTGCGCGGCGAGGCCATCGCGAGCCTGGCCGTCACCGAGGCTGATGGCGGGTCAGACGTCGCGCGCCTGCGCACCCGCGCCGTCCGCGTCGACGGGGGCTGGGAGGTCTCCGGGGCCAAGCTCTACATCACGTCAGGCGTGCGGGCCGATGTCGTCGTGGCCGCCGTCCGCACCGGCACCACGGAGGAGGGCGCCGCAGGCATCTCGCTGGTCCTCCTCGATCCACGTGCAGACGGCTACGCCGCACCACGCGCGTTGGACAAGATGGGCTGGTGGTGCAGCGACACCGCCGAGCTCTCCTTCGACGGCGTCCGCGTGCCCGAGTCCGATGTCCTCGGAGAGGGGCTGGGCTTCGCTTCGCTCGCTCGGCACTTCGTGTCGGAGCGCATCAGCATCGCGGTCACGGCGTACTCCACCGCGCAGCGCGCCCTCGACCTCACTGTCGCCTGGGCGCGTCAGCGCGAGACCTTCGGCCGACCGCTCGTCTCACGCCAGGTGGTGCGCCACACCCTCGTGGAGATGGCGCGCCAGGTCGATGTCGCCCGGGTCTACACCCGCGATGTCGCTCGCCGCTACGCGGCCGGAGATGACGTCATCCTGCCCGCAGTGCAGGCGAAGAAGACGGCCGTCGAGGCCTGCGAGTACGTCGTCGACCGCGCCGTGCAGTTCCATGGGGGCATGGGCTACATGCGCGAGAGCGAGGTCGAGCGCCACTACCGCGACGCACGGGTGCTCGGCATCGGCGGCGGGGCCACCGAGGTCATGGACGACCTGGCCGCCCGTCTCCTTGGCTACTAGCGGCCGTCAGCCGGTGCGGGTGACGACGTAGTCGCACAGCGCGGTGAGGGCGTTGCGCGCGCCACCGTCCGGCAGTGCCACGAGAGTCTCGCGCGCGCGGTCAGCCCAGGCGCGGGCCTCGCTACGGGCCGCGTCCAGGGCCGGATGCTCCCGCAGGCGCTTGAGCGCCTCGGCATGGTCGGCATCGTCGTCGAGGGGCCGCGTGAGGAGCTCGCGCAGGCGCGGATCGTCGTCCGTCGCGAGGGCAATGAGCCCGGTGAGCGTGGGCACGCCCTCCCGCAGGTCGGTGCCGGGGACCTTGCCCGAGGCATCGGAGTCGCTGGCAATGTCGACGATGTCGTCGGCGAGCTGGAAGGCCACTCCGATCTGCTCACCGAAGACGGTCATCGTCTCGACCACGTCGGGGGCCGCTCCTGACATCATCGCGCCGAATCGGCCGGATGTGGCGATGAGCGAGCCCGTCTTGTCGGAGAGCACGCGCAGGTGATGCGCGACCGCATCGGTGTCCTCCGGGCCGATCGTCTCGCGGATCTGGCCGGTGCACAGACGCTCGAAGGTGCGCGCCTGGATGCGCACGGCATCGGGCCCGAGATCAGCGAGGATGTCCGACGCCTTGGCGAAGAGGAAGTCGCCGGTGAGGATCGCGACGGTGTTGTCCCAGCGCGCGTTGGCCGAGGCCGCACCGCGCCGAAGGTCGGCCTCGTCCATGACGTCGTCGTGGTAGAGCGTGGCCAGGTGGGTGAGCTCGACGACGACCGCGGCGGGCACGACGCCCGGAGCCTCGGGATCGCCGAACTCGGCGGCGAGCAGCACGAGCAGGGGGCGGAATCTCTTGCCGCCGGCATCCACGAGGTGCCGCGACGCCTCGGTGACGAAGGGGTACTCGCTGCGGACGGACGCGCGCAGGAAGTCCTCGACCCGCGCCATGCCCATGCCAAGTCGGGCCTCGAGTGCGGGATCGATCACCCCGAGGCCCATCAGCGACCCCGAGGGATGAGGACTCATGGCTATTCCACTATCGCAGGAATACGCCGGCGCGCTCGATGAGATCGAGGACGGGCTGAGGGAGTATGCCGAGGATCACAGTCACGGCGACCGAGATCGAGAGCGCCAGGGTGGTGAAGCCTGAGGGCACCGCCACGCGCGGAGCGCCTTCGATCGGATCGCGGAAGAACATCACCACGATGATCCGGACGTAGAAGAAGGCAGCGATCACGCTGGCAATGACGCCCACGATGACCAGGGCGACGGCGTCGACCGCGAGGGCCGCCTCGAAGACGACGAACTTGGCGATGAAGCCGCTCGTGAGCGGAATGCCCGCGAGCGCGAGCATGAAGATCGCGAAGCACGTCGCAATCACGGGGTTGGTGCGGCCCAGACCGGACCACTGCTCGATCCGCGTCGCCTCGCCGCCGCTATCGCGCACCATGCTGATGACGGCGAAGATGCCGAGGGTGGTGAAGGAGTAGGCCACGAGGTAGAAGATCGACGCCCACAGGCCCTCCGCCGTCGCCGTCGAGACGCCGATGAGGATGAAGCCCGCCTGGGCGATCGAGGAGTAGGCGATCATGCGCTTGATGTCGGTCTGGGCGATGGCCACGATCGAGCCGACGATCATGGTGAGACCGGCGACGACCCACAGCAGTGGCTCCCAGTCCCAGCGCAGGCCACCGAAGGCGACGTAGAGCAGGCGAAGCATCGCACCGAAGGCCGCGACCTTGACCGCTGCCGCCATGAAGGCCGTGACGGGTGCGGGCGATCCCTGGTAGACGTCGGGCACCCACTGGTGGAAGGGGACGGCACCGACCTTGAAGAGCAGGCCCACGACGAGCATGGCCAGGCCGATGACGATGAGCGCCGTCTCGCCCGGCTTCGCCGCCAGCGCATCGGCGATCGCAGAGAACTCCACGCTGCCCGAGAAGCCATAGACCAGTGCCGCACCGAAGAGGAAGAAGGCCGAGGAGAAGGCGCCGAGGATGAAGTACTTGAGCGCGGCCTCCTGGGACAGCAGTCGGCGGCGTCGCGCCATGCCCGCGAGGAGATAGAGCGGGAGCGACATGACTTCGAGCGCCACGAACATCACGAGGAGGTTGGTCGACGTGATGAAGAGCATCATGCCGACGACCGCGAAGAGGAAGAGCGGCCACACCTCGGTCTGGAGGTAGCCACGCTTGGTGAGCTCCCGCTCATCGACCGAGCCCGGCAGCGCGGACGCGCGAGGGGCGAAGGAATCACCCGCAGGATCGAGTTGGCGCTCCGCCATGAGCATGGCGCCGACGAAGGCGACGATGAGCACGAGGCCCATGAGCAGGATCCCCGGGCCGTCGATCGCCAGGGCGCCCTCGACCTCGAGCGAGCGGGTGCTCGACTGCCAGACGAGGGCCGCAAAGGCCCCGGCGAGTGAGCCGAAGACGAGGACGAGCTGGACCGGCCGGCGGGCACCGCGGCCCACGAAGGTCTCCACGATGACCCCGAGGACAGCGGCCACGCCCACGATGATCATCGGCAGCAGCGCGAGGTAGTCGATCTCGGGCGCGACCATCACGTCGGGATTCACTGGTCACCTCCCGCCGGAGCCAGTGCAGGCGTGGGATCGGTCATCCCGATCGTGTCCATGACCCGGTCGACCGCGGGATTGACCACGTCGAGCACGGGTGCGGGGAAGACGCCGAGGACGATCGTGAGGAGCACGACGGGCACGAGCGACGTGACCTCGCGACCGTTCAGATCCCGCATCCCCTCCACGTGCGGGGACTCCGGACCGGTGGCGACCTTCTGGTAGAGGCGCAGTGCGTACGCTGCGGCAAGCACGATGCCGAGAGTGGCGATGACGGCCACCACGACGTAGCGCGAGAAGGTGCCAAGCAGCACGAGGAACTCGCCCACGAAGCTTGCCAGGCCAGGGAGCGCGATCGCCGACATCACCGCGAAGAGGAAGAAGCCCGCGAGCACCGGGGCGACCTTGTTGACTCCGCCGTACGTCGCAATGGCACTCGAGCCACCCGCCCGCTGCATGAGGAAGCCAGCGGTGAGGAAGGCCGCGGCGGTCGCGAGGCCGTGGCCCAGCATGTAGAGCGTCGAGCCGGTCATCGACCAGGTGGTGAAGACGAAGATGCCCAACGCGATGAAGCCGAAGTGCGACATGGAGCTGTAGGCGAACAGGCGCTTCATGTCCGTCTGGCCCAGCGCGACGAGCGCGCCGTAGATGATGCCGATGACCGCCATGGCGATCACGAGCGGCGCGTAGAACTCCGACGCGGCCGGGAAGATCGGCAGCAGGTAGCGGATCATGCCGAAGGTGCCGACCTTGTCGAGGACGCCGATCAGCAGCACCGCGGTCGCCGGCGTGGACTCCTTGGCCGCATCAGGCAGCCATGTGTGGAAGGGCCACAGCGGGGCCTTGATCGCGAAGGCGATGAAGAATCCGAGGAAGAGGATCTTCTGCGTTGTCGGGTCGATGTCGAGGCCCACCAGGGCCGCGAAGTCGAAGGTGCCCTGGCCGAGCTGCTGCGCCGAGACGACGTAGAGGCCGATGAGAGCGGCGAGCATGAGCAGGCCGCCGACCAGGCTGTAGATGAGGAACTTCGTCGCGGCGTAGGCCCTGTTGGGGCCGCCGTAGCGCCCGATGAGGAAGTAGATCGGGATGAGCATGACCTCGAAGAGGACATAGAAGAGGAAGACGTCGGTGGCGGCGAAGACGCCGATCATGAGCGTCTCGAGCACGAGGATCCAGGCGAAGTAGCCCTTGACGCTGCGTCCGTCCTCCACGTCGTTCCACCCGGCGAGGATGGTGACCGGCACGAGAGTGGTGGCCAGGGCCACGAGCACGAGGCCGATGCCGTCCACGCCCACGCTGTAGGAGATGCCGAACGCCGGGATCCACGGATAGCTCTCGACGAACTGGAAGGCTGCCGTGGAGTCCGCGTCGAACTGCAGGCCCATGACCACGGTGAGCACGAGTGCGGCCAGGGAGAAGACCAGGGCTGCCTGCTTGATGAGCCGCACGTTGTCGCGGGGCAGCACGAGCAGGATGAGGGCGCCGATGAGCGGCACGACGCCGAGGATGGTGAGCCAGGGGATCGTCGTCATGGGAGCCTCACCACCGCGAGCACGACCACGACGAGGACGGCACCACCGACCATCGCGAGTGCGTAGGAGCGGGCGAAGCCGGTCTGCCAGCGGCGCAGGCGCTCACCGGATCCCCCGACGAACGCCGCCAGGCCGTTGACGATGCCGTCGATGCCGCGGTTGTCCACCCCGATGAAGGCCCGCGACAGGCTGTAGGTCGGCTGGACGACGAGGACGTCGTTGATCGCATCGTCGTACATGCTGTTGCGTGCCGCCTTCGTGAGGATGTTGACGTCCTGGGGGGCCTCCTCCGGCACGTCCTTGCGGTACATGCCGATGGCGATGGCCACGCCGACGAGGACGACGACGAGCGTGGCGATCTCGAGCAGGATCGTCGGGAAGGGCAGCGGCGACTGCTCCAGGCCCGTGACGGGAGTGAGCCAGTCGATGATGTCGCCCCAGAAGAGCAGTGCCATGCCCGTGAACATCGATCCGATGGCCAGGATGATGAGCGGGATGGTCATCACTGCCTTGGACTCGTGGGGATGCGCGTCATCGGGCCAGCGCGGCTTGCCGAAGAACGTCATGATCACCATGCGCGTCATGTAGAAGCCGGTGATGCCTGCGGCGATGATCGCGCAGACGCCGACGAAGACGTTGACCTCGAAGGCCGCATGGATGATGTCGTCCTTGGACCAGAAGCCCGAGAACGGCGGGATGCCGATGATGGCGAGGTAGGCCGCCATGAAGGTGAGCCAGGTGATCACCATGACCTTGCGCAGGGCGCCGTAGCGGCGCATGTCCTGCTCGCCGTTCATGCCGTGGATGACCGAGCCGGCTCCGAGGAAGAGGTTGGCCTTGAAGACGCCATGCGTGAGCAGGTGGAAGATCGCGAAGACGTAGCCCACCGGGCCGAGTCCGGCCGCGAGCACCATGTAGCCGATCTGGCTCATCGTGGAGCCCGCCAGCGACTTCTTGATGTCGTCCTTCGCGGATCCGATGAACGCTCCGAGGAACATCGTGATCACGCCGATCACCATGACGGCGGTCAGCGCGAAGATGGTCTGGTCGTAAATCGCCCCGCTGCGGACGATGAGGTAGACGCCAGCGGTGACCATCGTCGCCGCGTGGATCAGGGCCGAGACCGGGGTCGGGCCCTCCATCGCATCGAGCAGCCAGGCCTGGAGGGGGAACTGCGCCGACTTGCCGGCCGCGGCGAGCAGCAGGAGCAGGCCGATCCAGGTGAGCGTGGACTCGCTGGCCTCGCCAGCCATGGCGAAGACCTCGTCGAAGACGACTGTGCCGAAGGTGACGAAGATGAGCATGATCGCCAGGCTCAGGCCCACGTCACCGATGCGGTTCATCACGAAGGCCTTCTTGCCCGCGGCCGCCGCGCTCGGCTTGTACTGCCAGAAGCTGATGAGGAGGTAGGAGGCCAGGCCCACGCCCTCCCAGCCGACGTAAAGGAGGAGGTAGTTGTCGGCGAGGACGAGTAGGAGCATCGCGGCGACGAAGAGGTTGAGGAACCCGAAGAACTTCCGCTTGTCCGGGTCGTGCTCCATGTAGCCGAGCGAGTAGATGTGGATCAGCGATCCCACGATGGTGATGAGAAGGACGAAGACGATGGAGAGCTGGTCGAGCTGGAGGGCCATCGGCGCGGTGAAGCCGCCGACGAAGACCCACTCGAAGAGCGTCTGGCCGACTGCGCGATCGTCGGCCGAGCGGCCGAGCAGGCCGACCAGTAGGGCGATGCCGTAGGCCGCCGCGGCGACCACCATGAGTACGGCGAAGTAGGGGCCCCAGCGGTTGGTGCGACGGCCGCCGAGGAGCAGGACGGTCGCGCCCAGCAGGGGCAGGGCGATGAGCAGCCAGAGGTAGGAGAAGACCCCCGTCGCCTCCGCCAAGGGCTGGATGACGGGAGCGATGTTCGTCGCGTCCGCCAGCCGAGCAGCGCCGGTCCCGATCACGGCGCCTCCTTCTTCTTCACGTCATGTCCTTCTCTGACCCGGGGCGTGTCTCGACCCGGGGGCGGTCGTCAGTACTTGAGCAGGTTGGGTTCGTCGATGGAGGCAGAGCGTCGCGACCGGTAGATCGCCACGATGATCGCCAGGCCCACGACGACCTCGGCAGCGGCGACCACCATCACGAAGAAGGCGATCACCTGCCCCTCGAGGTTGCCCTGCATGCGAGCGAAGGCGACGAAGGCCAGATTGGCCGCGTTCAGCATGAGCTCGATCGACATGAAGACGACGATCGCGTTGCGCCGGACGAGCACCCCGACCGTGCCGATGGTGAAGAGCACGGCGGCCAGGATGACGTAGCTCTCGGGGCTCATCGCGGCTCTCCCGGGGACGTGCCGGGATCGTCGGCGACCGGGTGGTCGGCCGGTCCCAGGGCGGCGCGACCCGAGGCCAGGGCCTCGGTCTCGGCCACGGCAGCCGTGTCCACCGGGCGCAGGTCGCCACGAGCGCGCAGCGGGCCAGGCACGGAGATCTCGGAGACGGACCCGTCGGGCAGCAGCGCGGGGGTGTCGACGGCGTTGTGGCGGGCGTAGACGCCGGGCGCAGGCATCGGGCCGACATGCTCGCCGCTGCGGACGCGCTCTTCGGAGAGCTCCCGCTGGGTGCGGCGCGGCTGCCATCGCTCGCGGTGAGCGAGGACCAGCGCGCCCAGGGCGGCGGTGATGAGAAGGCCCGCGACGATCTCGAAGGCGAGGAGGTACTCGCCGAAGAGCAGTCGCGCGATTCCCTCGACGTTGCCGCCGTACTCCGCATTGGCTGCGTCGAGCCCGACCGCCGGCACGCCGCTCAGGGCGGTGCCGATGGCGAGGACGAGCAGGATCCCGAAGCCGGCGGCGAGAAGGATGCCGACCACGCGCTGGCCCTTGAGGGTCTCGACGAGGGAGTCACTGGAGTCGACGCCGACGACCATGAGCACGAAGAGGAAGAGCATCATGACGGCGCCGGTGTAGACGATGATCTGCACCATGCCCAGGAACGGCGCCGCGTTGGCGAGGTAGAGCACCGCCAGGCTGATCATCGTCAGGGCCACCCACAGGGCGCTGTGCACGGCGCGACGCGACAGGATGAGGCCGAGCCCACCGGTCACGGCGAGGACGGCGCACACCCAGAAGACCGCGGCCTCCGCGGTGCTGGCACCGGTCTCGGTCATGCGCGTCCCTCCCGCACCGCAGGCTCCTGGGTCTCGTACCAGATCTCGGAGTCCCCCTCGGGCTCCTGCTCCGGCACCGAGCCCGTGACCTTACCGGCGTAGTAGTCCTTCTCCGTGGTGCCCGGCACCATCCGGTGCGGCGGAGGGATCATGCCGGGAAGGAGGGGCGCGAGGAGGTCCTTCTTCTCGTAGATGAGGTCGGCGCGATTGTCGTCGGCGAGCTCGTACACGTTGGTCATCGTGAGCGCGCGCGTGGGGCATGCCTCGATGCACAGACCGCAGAAGATGCAGCGCAGGTAGTTGATCTGGTAGACGCGGCCGTAGCGCTCACCCGGGGAGAAGCGTGCCTCCTCGGTGTTGCTGTCGGCCTCGACGAGGATCGCGTCGGCGGGGCAGGCCCACGCGCACAGCTCACAACCGATGCACTTCTCCAGGCCATCGGCCCAACGGTTGAGCTGATGACGACCGTGGAAGCGGGGCTTCGGCGGGTAGCGGTCGGCCTGCTCGGGGTACTCCTCCGTGACGACCTTCTTGAACATCGTCGCGAAGGTGACACCGAAGCCGCGCACGGCGGGGGGCAGCTCAGGCATGGGTCTCCTCCTCAGGTGCCTCACCGGAGACGGCTTCGCTCACGTCGGTCGCAGTGACCGTCGTGCCCGCCACCGTCGCTCCGGCGAGAGCACGTCGCGAGGTGAAGGTGAACTCCTGGCCCGGCAGCGGCGGGACCGGGTAGCCGCCCGCGTAGGGATCGAACGGCTTTGCCGCTTCGGCCGCCGCCTCTTCGAGCTCGCGCTTCTCCTGGCGGGCGGTCCGAATCTGCAGGACCCACGAGCCGAGAACGATGGCGATCAGCGCTCCGGCACCGACGAGGAGCAGCTCCTGCGTCGTGACGGAGAACTCGTTGCGCACCACCCGAGCCGCAGCCACGATCACGATCCACACGAGCGAAGCCGGGATGAGGACCTTCCAGCCGAAGCGCATGAACTGGTCGTAGCGCAGTCGAGGGAGCGTGCCGCGCAACCAGATGAAGACAAAGATGAAGAGCTGCACCTTGATGAGCCACCACAGCAGCGGCCACCATCCGGTGTTGGCACTCTCCCAGAGGGAGATCGGCCACGGTGCGCGCCAGCCACCCAGGAAGAGCGTGGTCGCGAGCGCGGAGACGGTGACCATGTTGATGTACTCGGCGAGGAAGAACAGTGCGAACTTGAGCGAGGAGTACTCCGTGTGGAAGCCGCCCACGAGCTCGCCCTCGGCCTCGGGGAGGTCGAAGGGCGCGCGGTTGGTCTCGCCCACCATCGCCGTGACATAGATGAGGAACGACGGGAGCAGGATCACGGCGTACCAGATCGGCTCCTGCGCGGCGACGATCTCCGAGGTCGACATCGACCCGGCATAGAGGAAGACCGCGACGAAGGACATCGACATGGCCAGTTCGTAGGAGATCATCTGCGCCGAGGAGCGCAGGCCACCCAGGAGCGGGTACGTCGACCCCGATGACCATCCGGCGAGCACGATTCCGTAGATGCCGATCGATGCGACGGCGAGTACGTAGAGCACGGAGACGGGGAAGTCAGTGAGCTGCAGCGGCGTCTCCACGCCGAAGATGCTCACCATCGGCCCGAAGGGGATGACCGCGAAGGCGATGAAGGCCATGGTCGCCGAGATCACGGGGGCGATCCAGTAGACGGCGCGATGGGCCGTCTTGGGGATGATCTCCTCCTTCAGGGCGAGCTTGAAGCCGTCCATGAGGGACTGCAGCAGGCCGAAGGGGCCGACGCGATTGGGGCCCACGCGGGACTGCATGCGCGCGACGACGCGGCGCTCCCACCAGATGGTGAAGAGGGTGAGCAGGACGAGCATCGCGAAGATCGCGATGACCTTGAGCAGGACGAGCCACCAGGGATCGTTGAAGGTCATCTCGCTCATGCCGTACCTCCCGTGACGCGCACTCGAGTGCCGTGCGATGCGCCGATGGCCAGGACTCGCGAGCCCTCCGAGGTCATCGGGACCCACACGGTGCCATCGACGACATCGGCGATGCGCAGGGGAAGCTCCAGCGAGCCGTGATCCGTGGAGACGGTGACGCTGCCTGCCTGGCCGAGGCCGAGGGAGCGCGCCGTCTCCGAGCTCATGAGCGCCTCCGTCGGGCGCGCCGTGGCGGCCAGGTGCGGCTCTCCCTCCTGGAGCGCACCGGCATCGAGGAGCAGGCGCCACGTCGCGAGAGCGACGGTGCCGGAGGCATCCGAGGCAGCAGGAGCCACCGACGGCGCCGCCGGACGTGCGCCCGTCCACATGCCCAGACGATCCATCTCCGCGCGCAGGGAGGCCACGTCACCGGCGCCGAAGGTCACGTCCATGGAGTCGGCGATCATCGCCAGGACGCGACCGTCCGCGACCGACTGGGCGCCGTGGATGGCGGCGGAGAAGGGCTTCGTGCGCCCTTCCCAGTCCGTGAAGGAGCCCGCCTTCTCCGCGACCACGGCGACGGGGAAGACCACGTCGGCTACCTCGGTGACGTCGTTGTGATGAGTCGAGAGGGCGACGAGGAAGGGAACGTCGCTCAGGGCGCGGCGCAGGTCTTCGGCGCGCTCGTGGTCGGCGACCTCGACTCCCGCGACGAGCAGGGCATCGATGTGGCGCTCCTCCTCGCGCTCCGCCCGACTCGTATCGCCGAGGATGGCATCGACGAGGGACTGACCGACGCGGCCTCCCGTGGGCAGGCTGCTGGCCTCCACGCCCCACACCGCGGCGACCTCCTCGCGAGCGCGAGGGTCGTCGGCGGGACGACCGCCGGGCAGCAGGCCCGCGAGCGCACCCGCGTCGAGCGCGCCGCGCTCTCCCGCGCGCCTGGGCACCCAACCGAGCCGGGCGCCGGTGCTCGAGGCGAGTTCCGCAGCGGCGGAGAGCGCGCCCGGCACGCCGGCCATCCGCTCACCGACGAGGATCACCGCGCCGGGCTGACGCAGCGCCGCGAGGGTGTCGGCAGAGTTCTCGGCGATCTGGCGCAGGGCGACGGCCTCGCCGCCGGGCTGGCAGGCCCACCACTGCGCGTCCATCTTGTCCATGCCGCGCGTGCGCACGGGCGAGAGCGACACGATCCGCACGCCCTTCTTCTGCGCCGCGCGACGCAGGCGCAGGAAGATGATGGGCGACTCGTCCTCGGGCTCGAGGCCGACGAGGAGCACGACCGGGGCCCTGTCGAGGTCGGCGTACGTCGGTCCGAGCGGCATGCCGGCCACGGACGAAGCGAGGAACTGCGCCTCCTCGTCGCTGGCGACGCGGGCGCGGAAGTCGATGTCACCGGTGCCCATGGCCACGCGCGCGAACTTCGCGTAGGCGTAGGCATCTTCACGGGTGAGACGGCCACCGGTGAGCACTCCTGCGCGACCACGCGCAGCGGCGAGGCCACGAGCCGCCACGTCGAGTGCCTCCGGCCAGGACGCGGGGCGCAGCTCGCCGTTCTCGCGCACCAGTGGCGAGGCGATCCGGCCCTCGTAGGTATAGACGAAGGCGAAGCGACCCTTGTCGCAGTTCCACTCCTCGTTGACCTCGGGGTCGTCCCACGCGAGGCGGCGCGTGATGACGCCGCGGCGCACGTCGGTGCGTAGCGAGCAACCCGATGCGCAGTGCTCGCACGTGGTCGGCGTGCTCACCAGGTCAAAGGGGCGTGCGCGGAACCGGTAGAGGGAGCTGGTGAGAGCACCCACCGGGCAGATCTGGATGGTGTTGCCGGAGAAGTACGAGTCGAAGGGCTCATCCTCGGCGGTGCCCACCTGCTGCTTGGCCCCACGCTCGAGGAGCTCGAGCATGGGATCGCCAGCGATCTGGTCGGCGAAGCGCGTGCAGCGGGCGCAGGAGACGCAGCGCTCGCGGTCGAGCAGGATCTGCGCGCTCACATTGATGGGCTTCTCGAAGGTGCGCTTCTCCTCCTCGAAGCGCGAGGTGCCGCGCCCGGCGGTCATCGCCTGGTTCTGCAGGGGGCACTCGCCGCCCTTGTCACAGACCGGGCAATCGAGGGGATGGTTGAGGAGCAGGAACTCCATCACCCCTTCCTGCGCCGTGTCCGCCATCGGCGACGTGCGCTGGGTGCGCACCACCATGCCGTCGGTGACGGCGATGGCGCACGCGGGCTGAGGCTTGGGCTGCCCCTCGATCTCGATGAGGCACGCGCGGCACGCCGCCACGGGATCGAGCAGCGGGTGGTCGCAGAAGCGCGGGATCTCGATGCCCATCAGCTCGGCGACGCGGATCACGAGCGTGCCCTTGGGCACGCGCACCTCGATGCCGTCGACGCTGACCGTCACCAGGTCGGTGGGAGCCACCTCGGTCGGACTCTGGGGGGCGATGGTCATCGCGCGGCCACCTCGCTGAAGACATACGAAGCCGCCGGCGGGAAGACCTCGTCGACGGGGGTGCGGGTTGCGGCCTCGAACTCGTCGCGGAAGTACTTCAGTGCCGCGGGATAGGGCGTCGCGGCCGCGTCGCCCAGGGCGCAGAACGACCGCCCGGCGATGTTGCCGCACACCTCGACCAGCAGGTCCATGTCGGCATCCGTGCCGTGACCGTGCTCGAAGCGCTCGAGGACGCCGGTGATCCAGAAGGTGCCCTCGCGGCACGGAGTGCACTTGCCGCACGACTCGTGCTTGTAGAACTCCAGCCAGCGGGTGACGGCCTTGACGACGCTCACGGTGCTGTTGAAGACCATGGGCGTGCCGGTGCCGAGCATGGTGCCCGCCTCGGCCATGGCCTCGTAGGTCAGCGGGGTGTCGAGGTGGTCGGCCGTGAGCATCGGCACTGACGAGCCGCCGGGAATCCAGAACTTCACCGTGCCGTCGCCGCCGATGACGCCTCCGGCGTAGTCGAGGAGCTCGCGCATGGTGATGCCCAGGGGTGCCTCGTAGATCCCCGGGCGAGCAACATGGCCCGAGACCGCGAAGACCTTGAAGCCCGGGGACTTCTCGGTGCCGAACTGGCGGAACCACTCGACACCGTTGTTGATGATCCACGGGATGTTGGTGATGGTCTCGACGTTGTTGACCACGGTCGGCGCGGCATAGAGGCCATGCGTCGCCGGGAAGGGCGGCTTGAGGCGCGGCTGTCCGCGGTACCCCTCGAGCGAGTCGAGCAGTGCCGTCTCCTCGCCGCAGATGTAGGCGCCCGCGCCCGAGTGGACGACGATCCGCAGGCTGAAGCCGGATCCGAGGATGTTGTCGCCGAGGAGGCCAGCCTCCTCCGCCTCGCGGACGGCCGTGGCCACGCGACGGATCGCCTGAGGCACCTCGCCGCGGATGTAGATGAAGGCGTGGTTGGCCCGGATGGCGTAGGACGAGATGATCACGCCCTCGATGAGCGCATGTGGGTTGGCGATCATGATCGGGACGTCCTTGCAGGCTCCCGGCTCGGACTCATCGGCGTTGACGACGAGGTAGTGGGGCTTGCCGTCGTTCTGGGGGACGAAGCTCCACTTCAGGCCGGTGGGGAAGCCCGCGCCTCCGCGACCGCGCAGGCCGGTGTCCTTGACGGTGCCGATGACAGCGTCGGGGTCCATGCCGAGCGCCTTGGGCAACGCGGAGTAGCCCCCGAAGCGGCGGTAGCCCTCGAGCGTGAAGTAGTCCGGCACGTCCCAGTGGGCCGTGATGATCGGGGTCAGCGGTGTCATGCGGGTCCCTCCCCGGGAGCCGGAGCAGTCATGCCGCGCTCACGCGCCACCGTCAGCCCGGCGAGCATGATCGCGTCGGCCTCGCCACCCTCGCCCGCGAGCCCGTCGACGGGGAAGGCGAGCGTGTGCTCGGTCGCCTGGAAGTCGCGGATGACGGGTCCACGCGTGGAGACGACCTCCTCGCCGCGCGCCAGACGGTCGATGACATCGAGGGCGCTCTGCGGGGTCTGGCAGTCCATGAACTCCCAGTCGACGGTCATGACCGGAGCGTGGGTGCACGCCGCCTGGCACTCGATGCGCTCGAGCCAGAAGGTGCCGTCGGCATCGCGCTCGTCGTGGCCCGCGCCGAGGCGCTCGGAGATGGCGTCGTAGACCGCGTCGCCGCCGAGGAGCGCGCACAGGGTGTTGGTGCAGACCCCGATGTGGTGCTTGCCCACGGGGCGGCGCTTGTACATCGTGTAGAAGGTGGCGACCGCGGTGACCTCGGCGGTCGTGAGACCGAGCTGCTCGGCGATGACCTGCATACCCTCGGGCGTGATCTCGTCGTCGATGCTCTGCACCAGGTGGAGCAGGGGCATCACAGCGGATCGGGAGTTGGGGTAGCGCTCGATGATCTCGCGCATCTGCGCCATGACGCTCTCGTCGTAGGCCATCAGCGATCCACCCCGCCCATGACCGGGTCGATGCTCGCGACGGCTGCGATGACGTCCGAGATCATGCTTCCGTTGGACATCGCGGCCGTGGCCTGCAGGTTGTTGAACGACGGATCGCGGAAGTGCACGCGGTAGGGCCGGGTGCCGCCGTCGCTCACGATATGGACGCCGAGTTCGCCACGCGGGGACTCGATCGCGGAGTAGACCTGGCCGGTCGGGACGGGGAAGCCCTCGGTGACGAGCTTGAAGTGATGGATGAGCGCCTCCATCGACTCGGACATGATCTCCTTGATGTGCTCCGGGGAGTTGCCCTGTCCGTCGCCGCCGATGGACAGTTGTGCCGGCCAGGCGATCTTCTTGTCTTCGACCATGACCGGTCCGGGGCGCAGGCGATCGAGTGCCTGCTCGACGATCTTGATGCTCTCCTGCATCTCAGCGACCCGGATGAGGAAGCGACCGTAGGCATCGCAGGTGTCCTGAGTAGGCACCTCGAAGTCGTAGGTCTCGTAGCCGCAGTAGGGCTGCGACTTCCGCAGGTCGTGAGGCAGGCCCGTGCTGCGCAGGATCGGCCCGGTGATGCCCAGGGCCATGCAGCCGGCGAGGTCGAGGTAGCCGACGCCGACGGTGCGACCCATCCAGATGGCGTTGTCCACCAGCAGGTCGGTCGTGTCCTTCATGCGCTTGCGCAGGAGCGGGAGCGTCTCGCGGATGCGCGCGACCTGGTCGTCGGTGATGTCCTGGGCGACGCCGCCAGGGCGGACGAATGCGCTGTTCATGCGCAGGCCCGTGACCATCTCGAAGATGTCGAGGATGAGCTCGCGCTCGCGGAAGCCGAAGGTCATCGCCGTGAGCGCACCGAGCTCCATGCCACCCGTGGCCAGCGCGACCAGGTGGGAGGAGATGCGATTGAGCTCCATCATGAGCACGCGAATGGTCTTGGCTCGCTCGGGGATCTGGTCGGTGATGCCGAGGAGCTTCTCGACACCGAGGCAGTAGGCCGTCTCGTTGTAGAACGGGGAGAGGTAGTCCATGCGGGTCACGAAGGTCACGCCCTGGGTCCAGGTGCGGTACTCCATGTTCTTCTCGATGCCCGTGTGGAGGTAGCCGATGCCGCACCGGGTGTCGATGACCGTCTCGCCCTCGAGCTCGAGGATGAGGCGGAGCACTCCGTGAGTGGAGGGGTGCTGCGGGCCCATGTTGACGACGATGCGCTCGCGCTCGCCCTCGTCGGGAGACGCGATGGAGTCCCAGTCCCCGCCGGACACGGTGTAGACGGTGCCCTGGCCGGTCTCATAGGACAGTGCGTAGGGATCGTCGGCGGGAAGCTCGCCCTCGTAGACGATTCCCTCGTCAGCGACACTCTGGTCAGTCGTCATCAGGTGTATGCCCTCCGCTGGTCGGGTGGCGGGACCTCGGCACCCTTGTATTCGACGGGGATGCCGCCGAGCGGGTAGTCCTTGCGCTGCGGGTGGCCGGGCCAGTCGTCAGGCATCTCGATGCGCGTGAGCGCCGGATGACCCTCGAAGACGATGCCGAAGAAGTCGTAGGTCTCGCGCTCATGCCAGTCGTTGGCCGGGTAGACCGACGTGATCGAGGGGATCCGGGCATCACCGTCGGGGCAGGTCACCTCGACGCGGATGCGGCGGTTGTGGGTCACCGACAGGAAGGGGTAGACCGCATGCAGTTCGCGCCCGGTGTCGCCGGGGTAGTGGACGCCGTTGACGCCCATGCACATCTCGAAGCGGAGTGCCGGCTCATCGCGCAGCACCGATGCGAAGGGGAGCAGGTGCTCGCGACGTACGAAGAAGGTGATCTCGCCCCGGTCCACGACCACCTTCTCGACGGCGGAGGTCATGGGCACGCCCCGATCGGCAAGGGCGAGCTCGATCTCGTCGGCCGCGGCGTCGAACCACTCGCCGTACGGACGCTCGGTCGGCCCTGGCATGACGATCGGCGCCACGAGGCCGCCGAAGCCGGAGGTGTCGCCGCCATCCTGCGCGGCGAAGGCACCGTGACGCACGCCGATGACTTCGAGCTCGCGGAGGCCCTCGGGCAGCGTCGTCGCGCTCGCGGCCACCTCGAGGCCAGCCTCGCCGGTCGACACGGGCTGCTGATCGCTCATCGCAGCAGCCCTCGCATCTCGAGCGTCGGGCTCGCAGTGAGTGCGGCGAGCTCGAGCTGCTCCTGCTCGCGCACCGCGTTGGCGCCGAGCTTCATGTCCTGGATCTGGTCGTGGATCTTGAGGATGGCGTCGATGAGCATCTCCGGCCGCGGCGGGCAGCCCGGGAGGTACATGTCGACGGGCACGACGTGGTCGACGCCCTGGACGATGGCGTAGTTGTTGAACATCCCACCGCTGCTCGCGCAGACACCCATCGCGAGAACCCACTTGGGATTGGGCATCTGGTCGTAGATCTGGCGCAGCACCGGGGCCATCTTCTGGCTCACCCGACCGGCGACGATCATGAGGTCCGCCTGGCGGGGCGAGGCGCGGAAGACCTCCATGCCGAATCGCGCGAGGTCGTAGCGCGGGCCGCCCGTCGCCATCATCTCGATGGCGCAGCAGGCCAGGCCGAAGGTCGCTGGCCACAGTGAGCCCTTGCGGGCGTAACCCGCGACCTTCTCTACCGAGGTGAGCAGAACTCCGGACGGAAGCTTCTCTTCGAGGCCCATGGCGTCAGTCCCAATCCAGTCCGCCGCGACGCCATTCGTAGACGTACGGCACGGTGAGGTTGAACAGGAACAACATCATCGCCAGGAACACGAAGAGCGGCAATTGGTCGAAGGCGACGGCCCAGGGGTAGAGGAAGACGATCTCGATGTCGAAGATGATGAACATCATCGCCGTGAGGTAGTACTTCACGGGGAAGCGCCCGCCGCCCATGGGCTGGGGCGTGGGATCGATACCGCACTCGTAGGCGTCGAGCTTCGCCCGGTTGTAGCGCTTCGGGCCCGTGAACGTGGTGAGCGTCACGCTGAAGACGGCGAACCCGGCCGCGAGGAGGCCGAGGACGAGGATCGGCGCGTAGGAACTCACCACACTCCTCCGAACACTCCTGAGAGCGATCGCGCAGGACCTCGTGTCCGACGCGCCCGAAGTCTATCTACGGGCTGGCAGCGTCAGCGTCGGCCCCGGTGCAGGGCCACGATGCCCCCGGTCAGGTTGAGCCATTCCACGTCCCGCCAGCCTGACCGGCCCATGATCGCCGCCAGATCCGCCTGGTCGGGCCAGGCCCGGATCGACTCGGCGAGGTAGACGTACGCGTCCGGATTGGACGAGGCCCGGCGTGCGATCCCGGGCAGGGCCCCCATGAGGTAGCGCGAGTAGACGGTCCGGAACGGCCCGAAGGAGGGGTGCGAGAACTCGCACACCACGAGGCGCCCCCCGGGGCGGGTCACCCGTGCCATCTCGGCCAGGGCGGCCTCGGGGTCGACCGTGTTGCGCAGGCCGAAGGAGATGGTGACGGCATCGAAGGTCGCGTCCGCGAAGGGCAGGCGCAGGGCATCTCCGGCCACGAAGGCCAGTGCCGGCTCCCTTCGGTGCCCCACGCGGAGCATGCCCAGGGAGAAATCGCACGGGACGACCGAGGCACCACGCGCGGCAAGGGGCGCGCTCGACGTCCCGGTGCCCGCGGCCAGGTCGAGGATCCGCTCCCCCGGCCGGGGGGCGACGGCGTTGACCACCGCCCGGCGCCAGAGCCGCGTCTGCCCCAGGGCGAGGACGTCATTGGTGAGGTCGTAGCGCTCGGCCACCTCGTCGAACATCGCGGCCACCTCGGTGGGCTGCTTGTCCAGGTCGGCGCGGGGCATGGGGAGATCCTTCCAGCGCGCCGCACGGCCGGCATGCCGGGCTGTCTCCCCGAGGCGGCTCCGCCGACTCGCCGGGCCCAAAGGGGAGCCGTACCCTCGCCCTGTGGCGATC
>JAPOKX010000159.1 GCA_029977425.1 Actinomycetota bacterium | reverse complement strand
GCGCGAGCGCCTCGAGTCAGCCGGCACCGGTGCAGAAGATCCTCATCACCGGCGATCCGAAGGACAAGGAGCAGTCCGCTGCGCTGGCCCGAGCGGAGATCATCGCCGAGGCCGTCAACTACGCACGCGACCTCGTCAACACGCCTCCTTCCGCACTCCCCCCGGAGGAGATCGCCCAGCAGGCCATCGAGGCCGTCGGCAAGCTGCCCGTGCGCGTCGAGGTATGGGATGAGGACGCCCTCGCGCGCGACGAGTTCGGCGGGATCCTCGCGGTCGGCCAGGGCTCGGCCAATCCGCCGCGACTCATCCGCCTCGAGTACTCCCCCAAGGGAGCCAAGAAGACGGTCGCGCTCGTCGGCAAGGGCGTCACCTTCGACTCCGGCGGTCTCTCGCTCAAGCCGCCGAAGGCCATGGAGACGATGAAGTGCGACATGAGCGGCGCCGCAGCCGTCATTGCCGCGGTCACCGCCCTGGCGCGCATGAAGGCCAAGGTCAACGTCGTGGGCTGGATCCCCACCGTGGAGAACATGCCCGGCGGCCACGCCCAGCGGCCCGGAGACGTCATCACGATCTACGGCGGGCGCACGGTCGAGGTGCTCAACACCGATGCCGAGGGGCGCCTGATCCTGGCGGACGCCCTCGTCGCCGCCTCGGAGGAGCAGCCCGACCTCATCGTCGACGCCGCCACTCTCACCGGCGCGCAGACGATCGCCCTGGGCGACCGCACCTCGGGAATCATGTCCAACGACGACGACCTGCGCGCCGCGGTCTACGAGACTGCGAAGCGTGCCGGCGAAACCATGTGGCACATGCCCATCCCCGAGGAATCGCGGGGCACGCTCGACTCCTCTATCGCCGACATCAAGAACATCGGCGACGGCAAGGGCGGCATGCTCAGCGCGGCCGCCTTCCTGCGGGAGTTCGTCCCGGAGGGCCAGCCCTGGGCGCACCTCGACATCGCCGGTCCCGCCTTCAACGAGGGCGCCCCCTACGGCTACACCCCCAAGGGAGGCACTGGCGCGGCCGTGCGGACCTTCATCCAGGTCGCCGAGGACGTCGCGCAGGGCCAGCTGCCCTGAGGAGCGCTCCTCGATGGACAGCCTGCAGCCCTGAGGGTGTCCACCTGAGCGGGCGGTGGAAGGATGACCCCACACCAACGTGAGGGGAGCCGCCGTGCCTGAGGCCGACGTCGTCATCCTGGGAGGCGGCAGCGGGGGCTATGCCTGCGCCTTGCGCGCATCGCAGCTCGGCCTGTCGGTCGTGCTCATCGAGAAGGGCAAGCTCGGCGGCACGTGCCTGCACCGCGGCTGCATCCCCACCAAGGCGCTGCTTCACGCCGCCGAGGTGGCCGACTCGACCCGCGACAGCGAGGACTTCGGCGTCAAGGCCACGCTCGAGGGCATCGACATGCCCAAGGTCAACTCCTACCGCGACGGTGTCGTCGGTCGCCTCTACAAGGGTCTCCAGGGCCTCGTGAAGAGCCGCAACGTCACCTACGTCGAGGGCGAGGGTCACCTCACGGCGCCGAACACCGTCACCGTCGACGGCACGGCGTACACCGGCAAGGCCGTCGTGCTCGCCACGGGCTCCTACGCCCGCAGCCTGCCTGGCCTGGAGATCGGCGGGCGCATCATGACCTCCGACCAGGCCCTCACGCTCGACTACGTGCCGGGCAAGGTGATCGTGCTCGGCGGCGGCGTGATCGGCGTCGAGTTCGCCAGCGTGTGGAAGTCCTTCGGCTCCGACGTCCACATCATCGAGGGGCTCCCCCGCCTCGTGCCCGCCGAGGACGAGGCCATCTCCAAGGCCTTCGAGCGCGCCTACCGCAAGCGCAAGATCGACTTCACCACGGGCGTGCGCTTCCAGTCTGCGACGCAGGACGACTCCGGCGTCCACGTCACCCTCGAGAACGGCGAGACGCTCGACGGCGACATCCTGCTCGTCGCGGTCGGCCGTGGCCCGCAGACGGCGGGACTCGGCTTCGAGGAAGCCGGCATCGCCATGGACCGCGGCTGGGTGCTTGTCGACGAGCGACTGCAGACCAACGTGCCCGGTGTCTACGCCGTCGGCGACATCACGCCCGGCCTGCAGCTCGCACACCGCGGCTTCCAGCAGGGCATCTTCGTCGCCGAGCAGCTCGGTGGCCTGTCACCCCGCGCCATCCCCGACATCGATATCCCCCGCGTCACCTACTCCGAGCCGGAGATCGGCTCGGTCGGGCTCACGGAAGCACAGGCACGCGAGCAGTACGGCGCGGACGCGGTGTCGGTCTACGAATACAACCTCGGCGGAAACGGCAAGAGCCAGATCCTCGCCACGACGGGCTTCATCAAGCTGGTGCAGCGGACCGACGGACCCGTCGTCGGTGTCCACATGATCGGCTCGCGCATCGGCGAGCAGATCGGCGAGGCCCAGCTCATCGTCAACTGGGAGGCCTTCCCCGAGGATGTCGCCTCCCTCGTCCACGCGCACCCCACCCAGAACGAGGCGATGGGCGAGGCCTTCCTCGCCCTCGCCGGCAAGCCCCTGCACGCCCACGCCTGACGCGATCGCTCGAAGGAGTCCCATGCCCGTCTCGGTCACCCTTCCGCCCCTCGGTGAGTCCGTCACCGAAGGCACCGTCACGCGCTGGCTCAAGCAGGTGGGGGACACGGTCGCGGCCGACGAGCCGCTGGTCGAGGTGTCCACCGACAAGGTCGACACCGAGATCCCCGCCCCCGCCGGCGGCGTGCTGCTCGCCATCCGCGTCCCGGAGGACGCCACTGTCGCTGTCGGCGCGGAACTCGCCGTGATCGGCGATGCCTCCGAGGTGGCCGCTCCTGCTTCCGCCGAGGCCCCCACGCCGCCTCCCGCTCCCGCCGCCGCGGCGCCCACTCCCGCCGCACCCGCACCCGCACCCACGCCCACTCCCGCACCCGCTGCTGCGT
>JAPOKX010000158.1 GCA_029977425.1 Actinomycetota bacterium | reverse complement strand
CGAAGAAGATGAGGAGCAGGCTCGGGTTCTCGACGATGGAGTCCACGTCCAGGCGCGCCCCGGAGACGATGAAGAAGATCGGGATGAAGACGCCGAAGGCGATCCCCTCGACCTTCGTCTGAAGCGGTCCCTACTGGCTGTGCGGGGCGAGCTGCCGGATGATGATGCCGGCGATGAAGGCTCCGAGGACCACGTCCAAGCCGAATCCCTCGGCCACGGCGAGCAGTGCGACGAGCAGGAGCGCGGTCAGGCGGACCGCCGTCTGAGCGCTGGTCTCCTGGCCGCGCTCGATGACGTTCAGCATGCGGTCGGTGCGCAGCCACTGCGGAACCTTGGCGAAGAGGAGGGCGAATCCGCCGAAGAGCACGACGGAGAGGACCGCCATGCCGAACGACTTCGTCGTGAGGAGCAGCGAGATGGCGAGCACGGGCCCGAACTCTCCGATCGCCCCGGCTCCCATGAAGTAGGTGCCGAAGGGGGTCTTGAGCAGTCCCTTGTCGCGCAGGATAGGCAGCAGGGTGCCGAGCGCGGTGCTCGTGAAGCAGATGGCGACACCGAGGAAGTCGTCAATCACCCCGGCGACCTCCAGGGCACCCGCGGCCAGGAGGGCGAGGGCGACGCTCACGCCCCACCCGATCAGCGCGAGCTTGCCTGAGCGACCCCTCACGGCGTGCTTCTCGAGTTCCAGGCCAGCGGCGAAGAAGAGGAAGGCGAGGCCGAGTTCCGCCAGCAGGTTGATCGCCTCGTCGAGCTGGATCCAGCCCAGGACCTCCGGTCCGAAGAGGATGCCGAAGCCGAGCATGAGCACCACCTCGGCCACGGGCAGGCGCAGGAGCCCCACGAGCAGGGGCGTGGCCGCAGCGATGGCGGCGATGACGAGCAGGGAGTTGAGCTCCTGCGCGAGGTCGCTGCTCGCCGCGGATGTCATGACAGCTGCCAGGTCCATGGGCGCTCCTTCCGAGCCGGAGCCTAGTCTCGGCACGTGGCATCACGGTCCCCCTGGGCGATCCTGCTCGTCCTGTCTGCTGCGCTGGCCCTGATCTCCCTCGACAACACGATCGTCAACGTCGCCCTGCCGACGCTGAACCAGGACCTCGGGGCCGGGACCACCGAGCTCCAGTGGGTGGTGGACGCCTACTCGGTGCTCTTCGCGGGAACCCTCCTGCTCGCGGGCAGCCTCGGTGATCGCTTCGGACGCCGCCGCGCGCTCGTCATCGGCATGGTGATCTTCGGCGCGGGCTCGCTCGCTGCGGGCTTCGCCACCACGGCGGACCTGCTCATCGTGTGCCGTGCGGTCATGGGCATCGGCGGCGCCTTCATCATGCCGTCGACCCTGTCGATCCTCGTGCAGGTCTTCACCGATCCCCGGGCGCGCGCGCAGGCGATCGGCATCTGGGCTGCCGTTGCCGGTGCGGCTGTGGCGATCGGCCCGATCCTCGGCGGCCTGCTCCTCGAGTACACGACGTGGCACGCGATCTTCTGGGTGAATCCGCCGCTCGTGGTGCTCGCACTCGTTGCCACGCTCGCCCTCGTCCCCGAGTCGCGGGATCCCAGCAGACCGAAGCTCGACCCCCTGGGTGCCGTGCTGTCCACGATTGGTCTCGTCGCGTTCGTCGTCACGGTCATCGAGGTGCCCGACCAGGGCATCACGCCGGTGACGATCGCCTCGACGATCACCGCGATCGTGTTCCTCGCGGCCTTCGTATGGTGGGAGCGCCGCGCCCCGCGGCCGTTGCTTCCGATGGAACTCTTCGGCAACCGTGTCTTCACCGTCGCGATCATCACGGTCGCGCTCGTCTACGGCGCCCTCATGGGCGTGATGTTCTTCCTGCCTCAGTTCCTCCAACTCGTGCAGGGCGACACGCCCCTGCAGTCGGGCATCGCCATGCTGCCGGCTGCGGGAGGCCTCTTCCTCGCCTCGCTCTTCAGTCCGCGCTGGGCCGAGCGCTTCGGCACCCGCCGCGTGGTGGTGACCGGACTCCTCCTCGTGACGGGTGGCCTTGCCTGGGCGGCCTACCTCAGTGGCGACTCGGCGTACCTCCATGTCGGCGGCAGCATCGGTCTCATGGGACTGGGCCTCGGCATGGTCTTGCCTCAGGCGACGAACGCCGTGCTCGCCTCGGTGCCGCGCGAGCGGGCGGGCATGGGCTCGGCGGTCAACGATGGTGTGGGGGAACTCGGAGGATCGCTCGGTGTGGCCCTGCTGGGATCGCTGCTCTCGCTGGGCTATCGCAATGAGATCGAGGCGCAGATCACGGCCGCCGGCAATGCGATCGCGTCGATCCCGGCATCGGTTGTCGAAGCCGTGCGCGAGTCCCTCGCTGCCGGGTCCCTCGCGGTGGCGCAGCTCCCCGCCGAGATCGCGACACCGATTCGCCAGGTCGCGGGCAATGCCTTCGTCTCGGGCATGACGACGGCCCTCATGGTCGCTGCCGGGATCGTCCTGGCAGGCGCGGTGCTCGCCTGGCGCAGCTTCCCGGCCCGGATGGAGCGCGTGGAGGAGTGAGGGCTACGGGCGCACCGTGATGGCCCGCTTGATGACGGCCTTCTGCCCCTCGGACGTCGCGGTGATGCGCAGGGTGCCCGACTTCGTCGGTGACACGGAGACGCCATAGCGCCCCCGTGCATTCGTCGAGGTGGCTCCGAGGGCCTTGGTGTTGCCGGTAGTGGAGATCCACGTGACCGTGACACGGGCGCCGGCGACGCCAGCGTCACCTCGGAGCACCTTCCCGGTGACCGTCGTCGCTTCGCCCTTGCGGATGCGGTCGTCGAAGGATGCGCGCAACTCCAGCGGCGGCGCGATCTTCCGCGCCATCTGACTGTAGAAGCCGTCGAGGACGAAGCCGAACTCCCAGACGGCGAGGCCCGCGATGCGCTGATTGGTCACGATGTTGGCCTTGAGCTTTGCCGAGCGGGTGTCCGCGAACCACACCTCCCGTTGCGCCTCGCAGGTGGTGGGTGCG
>JAPOKX010000157.1 GCA_029977425.1 Actinomycetota bacterium | reverse complement strand
GTCCTTCCGGCCGCGGCGTGGCATGAGCGCGAGATCCACGAGATGTTCGGCGTGGAGGTGCGCGGTCACCCCGGCCTGCGGCCGCTGCTGCTGCACGACGTGGCGGGCCCTCCGCCGCTGCGCAAGGACACGCCGCTGGCCGCACGCGTGGAGACCCCGTGGCCCGGGGCAGACCCGTCTGCGCGTCGCGCGAAGGTGCCCGGCGTACCGCCCGAGTGGCTGGGGCAGCGATGAGCCAGGTCCCTCCCCAGGCGCGCGGCGCGATCGCGCTCGACGCGGCGGCGTGCACCTCGTGCATGCTGTGCGTGAAGGAGTGCCCCGATTGGTGCATTCACATCGAGAGCCACAACGAGGAAGTGAGCGAGCCTGGCGCGCGCAGGCCGAGGACCGTGGCGGTGCTCGACTCCTTCACCATTGACTGGGGCCTGTGCATGTACTGCGGGATCTGCGTCGAGGTCTGCCCCTTCGACGCTCTGCACTGGGTTCCTGACCACGACTACCCCGCCAGGCAGGCGGAGGGCCTGCGCCATGGCATCGGGCGGCTCGAGGGCTTCGGGCAGCGCTGACCGGTCAGTGGACCCGGTCAGTGGACCCGGTCAGTGGACCTTGGACCCTGGCATCTGCTGAAGCGTGAGCGCACGCTGGTCGTGGAGGTGCTGACATGAACTGGGCTATCTACGTCGATGTTTCAGTGGGGCTTGCCCTGTCGGTCGCGGTACTCGTGCTGGCCGTCGTTGCCGGTCGTGAAGCCGCCGTTCATCGTGTCCTCTGGATCGTGGGTCTGGTGCTCCTTGTGCTGCGGGCGATCTTCTCCGTGGCCATCGGCGCCGGTGTGACGGTGGCTTCCGGTGGCATGTGGGCTTTCGCCGTGGGCGCGCTGGCGCTGGTGCTCATCATCCCGACCGCCTATCTGCGGCCGCGATGGGCCGGGATCACGCTGCTGGTCACCGCGGTGCTGCAGCCGCTCCTGCTGCTGGTGCTCAACCCCATCGCCGGTGAGCGCGACGCCTTCCCCGTGGAAGTCATGCTCGGCTTCTACAGCGCGACGGTGGCGATCATCGGTGGTGTGCTCATCGCCTCGACCCTGCGCTGGGGCAGCGAGCAGGAACCCGAGCAGCAGGCGGACATCGTGATCGAGGAGTCTGCGCGTCAGCGTTAGTGGGCGGTCAGCGGTAGTTGACGAACTGCACGGGGAAGTCGAGATCGGCGTCCTTGACGAGTTGGATGACCTCCTGGAGGTCGTCGCGGCTCGGGCTCGAGACACGGAGTTCATCGCCCTGCACCTGCGTCTTGACCTTCTTGGGGCCCTCATCGCGGATCAGTTTGGCGAGCTTCTTCGCCTGGTCCTGGGTGATGCCTTCCTTGAGCTGGCAGGTGATCTTGTTGAGTCGGCCTGAGGCGCGCACCTCGCCGGCGTCGAGCACCTTGAGGCTGACGCCGCGCTTGACGAGCTTCTCCTTGAGCACCTCCAGGGCCGCCTTGACGCGATCCTCGGTCTCGGCCTCGAGCTCGATGGTCATCTCGCCCTTGAACTCCACCTTGGCACACGTGCCCTTGAAGTCGAAGCGCTGAGCCAACTCCTTGGCTGCCTGCGTCACGGCGTTGTCGACCTCCGCGCGGTCGAGCTTGGAGACGATGTCGAAACTGTTGTCGGCCATGGCGACATTGTGGACCATGGGGCCATGGCAGGCGTCCAGGGCTACATCTTCGACCTCGACCGCACCCTCGTGGACCTGCAGTCCTTCACGGACTACGCCGCAGCGCTGCGCGACGTCTCGGCGCTCGTCGGCGAGCAGGAGGGAGCGGCGGTGCCGGATGCGGACTGGGATGCCCCGACGCTGTCGACGATGGCGATCCTGGTCGCACTCGCCGGTGACGAGCGATGGGAGGCGGCGTCGCGCGCGGTGGCCGCTCACGAGCGCGCGGCCATCCCGCAGTCACGCGCCATGCCTGGCCTGGCGTCGCTCGAGGACGCGCTCGCAGGCGCACTTCGCGCCGTCGTCACCCTGCTGCCGGAGGACGTCGCCCGGGAGACGCTGGCGCACCATGGCATCCACGTCGATGTCGTCGTGGGCCGTGACCCCCTCATCCCGGCGAAGCCATCAGGCGCGGGCCTCGTCGTCGCCGCGGATCGGCTCGGCGTCCCCGTGAGCGAGTGCGTGATGATCGGCGACTCCACCTGGGATTACGCCGCGGCCGTGGATGCCGGTGCGGCGTTCATCGGCGTTCCCGTGTCGTCGACGGCCTTCACGGCGGAGGTGCCCGTCGCTGAAGGGCTCCTTGCCGCCGTCGGTGCGGCGCGCGCCTAAGGTCGACCCGTGCAGTGGTGGGATGCCGTCATCGTCGGCAGCGGCTTCGGGGCCTCCGTCGCGGCACTGCGCCTGGCCGAGACCGGCGCACGCGTGCTCGTCGTCGAACAGGGCCGGCGTCACTCGCGGGAGGACTTGGACCGCGCGGGGCGACGCACCTCGTCGCTCGTGTGGGCGCCCGCCCTCGGACGCACGGGTCCCCTGCGCCAGACCGCGCTGCGCCACGCCTTCATCGCGTCGGGAGTGGGCGTGGGCGGCGGGAGCCTCGTCTACGCCGCCGTGCACCTGCGCGCTCCCGATGAGACGTTCCAGGCATCGGGATGGAAGGCGGCCGGCATCACCGGCAGCGCGGACCTCGCCGAGCACTATGCCGTTGCCGAGTCCTGGCTGGGCGCCACGCACAGCCCGGTGCACGGGCTGCAGGACGACTGGCTCCGCTCTGCCGCGAGCGACCTCGGAGTAGGTGGCACCTTCGGCGCCGCGCGGCAGGGCATCGACTTCGACGCATGCACCCGCTGCGGGCAGTGCATCAGCGGCTGCTCCAACGAGTCGAAGTTCACCACCGGCGCGACGTACCTCGCCGCGGCCGAGAGACATGGTGCCCGCGTCTGGCCGCTCACGCGCGCCCATCGCATCGATCCGGTCGCCGGCGGCGGCTACCGGGTGA
>JAPOKX010000156.1 GCA_029977425.1 Actinomycetota bacterium | reverse complement strand
CTCGTCGCGATGGTCACCGACCTCAATCTCGCGATCATCCTGGCCCTCGCGATGCTGGGCGCGGTCTTCGATCCCGCGGGCTACACCGCACGTCGGGCGCTGATCCCCGACGTCGCCGAGGCCAGCGGCATGGAGGTCACCCGACTCAACGGCCTACACGAGGGCATCTTCGGCATCGGCTGGATCGTCGGCCCGCTCGCCGGATCGCTGCTCATCGCCGCGCTCGGCGACACGGCCGCCTTCTGGGTGCCCTTCGCGCTCTTCGTGCTCGCCGCGATCCTCATCGGCTTCCTGCGCGTGAGCGATGCGGGCCAGGTGGCCAAGGCCGAGCGCGAGGAGGCAGGCATCGCGCCGCTCACCGCCTGGCAGAACGCCAGCCTGGGAGCCAAGCTCATCTGGCGCGATCACACCCTGCGCGCGATCACGATCGCCGTCATGGTGCTGGCAGCGATCTACCTGCCCACCGAGACGGTCCTACTGCCCGCCTACTTCACGGAGCTGGACTCACCCGAGAGCCTCGGCTTCATCCTGGCCGCGCTCGCGGCCGGCAGCGTCATCGGATCCTTCTCCTACGGCTGGCTCAACCAGCGCATGAGCCGTCGCGCGATCGTCTACGCCGCGCTCATCGGCACGTCCCTCACCTACATCCCGATGGCCCTGCTGCCGCCCATCGGCATCTTCGTCACGTTCGCCTTCCTCACCGGCCTCACCTGGGGGCCGATGCAGCCCTTGCTCACCACGATCGTGCAGGTGCGCATCGAGCCCGATGCGCAAGGCCGCGTCTTCGGCATCCAGACCGCGACCTTCTACGTCGCCCCACCCGCAGCGATGTTCCTGGCCGGCGTGCTCGCCGAGAACTTCGGCGTCAAGCCCGTGCTCCTCGGCATCGCGGCGCTACTCGTCATCACTGCCCTCGGGGTGCTGCGAGTCAAGAGCCTGCGCGACATCGATTCGTCCTCTGGGGTCACGGGCACGCAGGACAACTAGGCTCTGGGCACTCCATCCTCGAGGAAGGCCTGACATGAAGACACCCATCGTCACCGCCATCGGTTGCGCAGCCATGGGACTGTCGGTCCTCGCTGCCACGCCCGCCCAGGCGTCCCACTACTCCCTCGACGCGATGTCCGCCCACATGATGTCGGCTGCTCAGGCGCGGACTCTCGGGGTCGCCGGTGACCACGTCCGCACCTTCGGGTACGGCTCGGGAGTCAACGAGATCCCCGATGTCATCTGGCTGTGCGACCTGGATGGTGACAAGGAGGTCGAGGTCGACGGGTCACCCGAGCTCTACGGGGTCGCCTACTCATCCGAGAAGTCCCGCACCGTGACGATCGCCGGACAAGAGCTCCATGCCTTCACGAGCGAGGCCGATGCGCGCAAGGCGATGAAGGCCATTCGCAAGGCGGCCACGAAGTGCTCCGGCACCTTCACGGTCAAGGACGATCAGGGCTGGACCGTCACGCAGAAGGCCACGAACGGCCAGGGCGAGACGGCCGAGGGCGACGGCTTCGTGTGGATCAAGCAGGTCGCCACGACTGCTGATGCCCAGACCGGCATCGCCGAGAGCGAATACAACACGTTCCGGCGCGTGGGCCAGTTCGTCCAGGTCCTGTCGGTCGAGGTCGCGGGTGCCCAGGCTCCGAAGATCTCATCGGCGCAGATGAAGAGCCTCGATGCGCTGACCGGCACGCTCGGTGCCTACTGGGCGTGGTGACAACGCATGGCTGATCAGGAGCAGGAATCCGTCATCCGCGTGCGCGAGGCGCTCGCCGCCGCAGGGGTCGCCGGCCAGGTGCGCCGCCTCGACGACTCCGCGCGCACCGCCAAGGAGGCGGCCGATGCCCTCGGCATCGTGCCCGCACAGATCGCGTCGTCACTGATCTTCATGGCTGACGGTCAGGCAGTGCTGGTCGTCGCATCCGGAGGCCACCGGGTCGACACTGCCAAGGTCGCGGCGATCCTCGGTGTCGATGAGGTCGGCAAGGCCACGGCCGACGACGTACGCGCGGCCACGAGCTTCGCCATCGGCGGCGTTGCACCGATCGGCCATCCGGCTCCCCTACGCACGATCGTCGACACCGACCTCGCGCAGTTCGGCGAGGTGTGGGCGGCCGGGGGCCACCCGCATTACGTCTTCCCGACGTCCTTTGACGAGCTGGTGCGGATCACCGGCGGCACCCCCGCCGACGTCGGTGCGTAGGGCCAGCCCTTCACTCGCCAGAGCGCTCGACTTTGGCGCGCAGTTTCCTCTCCGCCTCACGCAAGTTCGCGATGCGCTCCTCGATGGAGCGGAGTTTCGCCTCCATGATCTCCTGCTGGCGTAGCGCGGTGAGAGTGCCCGCCTCGTGCTCCCTGAAGGCGCTGCCGATCTCCTGGAGGGTGAAGCCGAGCGCCTTGCATTGCTCGATGAAGACGAAGCGATCGATCTGGTCCTGGTCGTACACGGCGTAGTGGCGCTGGCCCGCGGCACGCTCTCCTGCCTTGAGGAGCCCGAGGCGGGTGTAGAAGCGCACCGTGTCCTTGGTGGAGCCGACCGCGCGGGCGAAATCGCCGATGAGCATCTCGCCGGCGTCGTCGCCTTGACTGTGGGCCATGGTCCACACCCTACGGTTCCCAGGACGCTACCCACGACCTGGAGGACACATGTCCCGCACCGCATTCATCACCGGAGCCTCGACGGGGATCGGGCGCGCCACCGCCCAGCGCTTCCAGGCGGAGGGCTGGAACGTCGTGGCGACCATGCGCTCCCCCCAGGACGGTGCCGTCCTCGCGGATCTCCCCGGAGTGCTCGTGACCCGCCTCGACGTCACGGACAGCTCGTCGATCTCCGCCGCCGTGGCGGAGGCTCGTGCAGCCTTCGGCGGCATCGACGTCCTGGTCAACAACGCGGGCTTCGGTGCCTACGGCCCGCTCGAGGTCACCGATATGCAGGTCGTCCGCCGGCAGTTCGACACCAACGTCATCGGCCTACTCGAGGTCACTCAAGCCGTCCTCCCCACCATGCG
>JAPOKX010000155.1 GCA_029977425.1 Actinomycetota bacterium | reverse complement strand
GGCGGGCCACGTGGACGCCGAGGTCGAGGTGACGGACACGGTGATGCCGGGGGTCGTGTGCATGCCCCACGGCTGGGGGCACGCGTCGCGCGAGGGCGTGGGCTGGAGCCACGCGGCATCACTGCCGGGCAGCAGCGTCAACGACATCACCGAGGACACGCGCTACGACCCGCTCAGTGGCAACGCGGCCGTCACCGCGTTGCCCGTCGCGCTCTCGCCCTAGTCGGCGGCAGCAGCCTCGCCCGGGAGAAGGGGCGTGATGTCCGCCACGA
Organism: Actinomycetota bacterium; assembly: GCA_029977425.1. Classification (GTDB taxonomy): domain Bacteria; phylum Actinomycetota; class Actinomycetes; order S36-B12; family S36-B12; genus Mxb001. The sequence continues at coordinate 2,738 of JAPOKX010000155.1, read as the reverse complement.
TCTCGGTGGGCTTCGTCTTGGGGGCGTAGCGCTTCACCGTGCGACCGTCGGGGGCGACGAGGAACTTCGTGAAGTTCCACTTGATCGACGAGCCCAGCACGCCGCCCGCGCGATCCTTGAGGAAGGCGAACACCGGATGCGTGCCCTTGCCATTGACGTCGATCTTGGTGGACAGCGGGAAGGTCACGCCGTAGTTGACCCGGCAGAACTCCTCGATCTGGTCATCGTCCCCGGGCTCCTGGTGCGCGAACTGGTCGCAGGGGAAGCCGAGGACGACGAGTCCCTGCGGGCTCAGCTCCTCGTGGAGCTTCTGCAGGTCGTCGTACTGGGGGGTGAGGCCGCACTTGCTCGCGGTGTTCACGATCAGCATCGGGCTTGCCGGCGAAATCGGAGAGGGCGACCTCCTTGCCGTGGTTGTCCGTGAAGGTCAGGTCGTAGAGGGAGCCGCTCTCAGTCATGACTCCATTGTCCCGGCTCATGGACCGACCGCCAGCCGGACGGCGGCCGTCGCCTAGCCTGGGCGGGTGCGCAGACTCGGGATCCGGATAGGGAGCGTGGCCACTGCCTCCCTCGCGGTCATCGCGCTGGCGGGGTGCTCGTCTTCCACCGAGTCGGCACCACCCGCGTCGCCGAGCCCGACCCTCAACTGCGCCGTGGCCCGGATGGCCATGGATGACTACTCGGTCGCCCTGAGGTCCCTCGCCGAGAGCCTCGAATCCGGGGATTCCATGTCTGCCATCGGCGCCGCGGACGCCATGTCCTTCGCCCTCGATCAATTGGAGGGAGCGCTGCCGGGGATCCCTCCCGGAGGGGATGCCTTCCTTGATGCGTCGCGGGCCGTCGCCCTCCAGGTCAAGCAGTCCGCGGCCGACTCCCCGGGGATGGAGGGACTCCTGGGCGAGTTGACCCAGTCGTTCGCCGATCCGGCGTTCGCCGACGGCGGGGAAGCGATCGATGCGTACGCCGATGAGGTCTGCCCCGAGCCGAGCCCGACAGCGTCCTAGTCCAGGGTGCTGAACGCCCGCACGAGCGCCGCTCGAGCGTCGTTGAGTTCCCCGCGCGGCGGATAGCGCGCCTCTCCCTGCGCGGCGAAGCTGTTGATGCCGGTGGCGCGCAAGTCGAGCCAGATGCCTGCTTGCCTCTGCGCGTTGCGCAGATCGGAATGCCAGGGCAGAAGCAGGACGGCGTCGACTGCTGCTCGTCGTTCGGCGATGAGGGCGCTCGACTCGATCGCTGCCTGGCGCGCTTCTTCGCGCGACGACGAGCGCTCTCGTTCGTAGTCCGACACCGACTGCACGCGCCTTTCGCCGTTCTCGATGACAAGGACGGTCTTGTCGAAGGCGATGGTGAGGGACACGGCGGCATTGGCCCGCCAGCGCGCATCGATCGCGAGCCCTGCGGCGACGAGGGCGCCGATGATCAGGAGGCCGATGAGGGGCAAGACGAGGGAGCGGCGCGACCGCGCCTGTCGCTCCGGGCCCTGCTCGAGCGTCTCCACCGCTCGCGAGGCTAGCGGCCCGCGCCGGGGTGCGCTTCTTGCCGCCGGAGCGCGGGCGAGCGCCCTAGAGTGACCGTCGTGTCCGAGCCCACGGCCCAGCAGGTGATCCTCGCCACGATCCTGGTCTTCGGGATCGCCACGGCCTGCCAGGTCATCGCCCCCAAGCTGCGCATCCCCTCGCTCGTGCTCCTGCTGCCGGCCGGATTCCTGCTCGGCATCGTGGCGCCCAATGACACTCCGGCGACGGTCCTCGGCCCGGTCTTCCCGGTGGCGGTCGACTTCGTCGTCGCCATCATCCTCTTCCACGGTGGCATCGGACTGAGTGCGATCAAGCTGCAGTCGAAGGACCGCAGCGTCGTGCGTCGCCTGGTGTGGGTGGGAGCCCCTCTCACGGGAGTGCTCGCTGCCGTGGCCGCGCACTTCATCATCGGGATGCCGTGGCCCATCGCAGCCATGCTGGGAGCGATTCTCATCGTCTCGGGCCCGACGGTGATCAACCCGATCCTCAACGTGGCGCGCCCTGCGGGTCGGGTGCGCGGCATCCTGCTGTGGGAGGGGACGATCCTCGATCCGCTCGGAGCGCTCCTCGCCGTCGTGGTCTTCCAGATCATCAAGGCCACGGATGCCGCGACGATTCCTCAGGGGATCGCGATCTTCGTGGGGGGCATCCTCGTCGCCGTCGCGGCGGCGGCCGTCGGCGTAGCCCTCTTCGTCATCGGCGGGAGGCTGACCCGAGGCAATCCTCAGCTCGCCACGCAGGTGATCCTTGCCTCCGTCCTCGTGGCTGCTGGCCTCGCCAATCTCGTCACGAACGACAGCGGCCTGCTGGCCGCGCTCCTCATGGGCATGACCGGACCGCGGATCGCTGAGCGCATGGGCTACTCGGTCGCCAAGGGCAACACGTTCTTCGACACCATCGTGTCGATCGGCATCGGTGTGCTCTTCGTCTCGATCTCGGCACTCGTGCCGCTCGACACCGTCGAGCAGATCCTCGTGCCGACGCTCATCGTGGCCGTCCTGCTGATCCTCATTCAGCGCCCGCTCATCAGTTTCCTGTGTTCGTTCGGCTCCGGACTGACGCGCAATGAGCGGCTCTTCATCGGTGTCATGGATCCCCGCGGCATCGTCGCAGCGGCCACGGCATCGAGCGTGGGCGCAGTGCTCGTCGCCGCCAACGTGCCCGGCGCTCAGGATCTGCTGCCCGCGGCCTTCATCATCATCGCCGTGACCGTGGCGGTCT
>JAPOKX010000154.1 GCA_029977425.1 Actinomycetota bacterium | reverse complement strand
GTCATGGTGCCTGCTCTCCTTCTTCGGTCGCCCTGGGCGACGTGGTTCGTGCTGTCGTTGTGCTGTCTGTGTTGTTGCTTGTCGCTCAGCCGAGCATCGTGCGTCGGGCCTGTTCGAGTCGTGCCGCCACCGTGCCGTCGATGACCTCATCGCCGACCGTCACGTGCACTCCCCCGAGTACGGCGGGATCGACGGCGACGTTGAGTCGGACATTGCGGCCCTTGAGCGCGGTGAGCGCTGCAGCGAGCCGGCGCTCCTGCTCGGCGTCGAGAGGCTGCGCCACGCGCACCTCGGCGACGATCCGCTGGCGCTGCTTCGCCGCCGCCTCCGTGAGGTCGTCGACCACGGAGTCGATGCGCCGTCCGTGCAGGTGCCCGACGGCGTAGCCCAGCACGAGGCGGGTCGTCGCCGTCGAGCGGTCCTTCAGGAGGTCCTCGACGATCGCGGCCTTCGAGGCCGCAGAGAGAGCTGGCGCGGTGAGGGCCATCTGGAGCTCCGGCGAAGAGTCGACGGCCCGGCCGAAGCGGAAGATCTCGTCCTCGGTGGCATCGAGATCGCCCGCGGCGTCGGCGACCATGAAGGCAGCCTGGTCCGCGAGAGCCTCGATGCCGAGCAGGAGATCGGTGTCCGACGACCAGCGCCGGCGGACCGCCTCCTGCACCGTGCGCAGGGCAAGTGGGCTCACCCGCGACGCCAGGAGCGACGCCGCGAGCTCGGAACGCGAGTCGGCCGATTGACCAGAGTCGGCAAGGGCCGTGCGCAGCGTCTTCTCACGATCGAGGAGATCGGCGACGGAGAAGAGCTCGGCGGGTAGTGCCGCAAGCCCCTCCGCGCCACGCTGGCCATCGAGCCAGTCGGAGAGCTCCGACAGGCTGCTACGACTCGCACCCCACATCAGGCACCAGCTCCCCGCTGCGCGACCTGGGTCTCCAGATCGGCGAGGAAGGAGTCGACCGTCGACTTGACCCGGGCGTCATCGGTGAGGGACTGGCCCACAACCTTGCCCGCGAGGGCGACCGCGACCTCACCCACCTGTCGGGTGAGCTGTGAGGTCGCCTGGGCACGCTCGGCGGCGAGCTGGGCCTCGGCCTGGGCGGTCACGGCCGCAGCCGCAGCCCGCGCCTCGGTGCGCGCTTCCTCGACGATGGCCGCGCGATCGGCCTGGGCCTGCGTGCGGATGGCGGCAGCCTCCTCGCGGGCCGACGCCAGGGCGGCGCGGTACTCCTCGAGCACGCGCTGGGCCTCGGCCTGGGCGTCCTCGGCCTGCATCAGTCCACCCTCAATGGCGTCGGATCGCTCCTTGAGGGTCGCCTTGATCTTGGGCAGCGCGACCTTGGCGAGCACGCCGAAGACGATGAAGAACGCCAGCAGGCCGACGACGAGTTCGTCGATCGGCACTGCGAGGACGCTCGGCATCGGCTCGTTCTCTCCGCCGGCAGCCATGAGCTGGCCCGTGAGGAAATTCGACACGGTCTACCCGATCAGGTGCCGTAGACGAACGGGACGACGAAGCCGATGAGGGCGAGCGCCTCGGCGAGTGCGAAGCCGAGGAGCATGTTCTGGCGGATGACGCCGTAGGCCTCCGGCTGACGGGCAATCGCCTGGACGCCCTGGCCGAAGATGATGCCGATTCCGACGCCGGGGCCGATGGCCGCCAGGCCGTAGCCGACGGAGCCGATGGAGCCGGAGAGCTCAGCGAGCAGTGACATGTCTTTTCCTTCGTGTCCGGGCCGGCAGTCTGGTCTGCCGGTCTGGGGGTCTATTCGGTTGTGATCGTGCCGTGGTGCCGGTGACTCAGTCGTGCGTGTAACTCAGTGCTCCGCGTGGAGCGCTCCGCTGATGTAGACCGCCGTCAGCAGGGTGAAGATGTAGGCCTGAAGGGCCTGGATGAGGATCTCGAACGCGGTGAGGGCGACTGCCATCGTGAAGGACGCTGCCGAGCCGATGATGCCGATCACCGTGAAGGTGAGGAGGTAGTACGCCGCGATGCTGAACGTGGCGATGAGCAGGTGCCCCGCGAACATGTTGGCGAACAGACGCACGGCGTGGGTGAAGGGCCGCACGATGATGTTGGAGATGAACTCGATGGGCGCCAGGAGGACGTACATCGGCTTGGGCACGCCGGGCGGGAAGAGCATGCCCTTGAAGAACCCGCCGAAGCCCTGGCGGTAGATGCCCAGGGGCACCCACGTGAAGTAGACGATGAGCGCGAAGGCCACGGGGATGGCGAACACGCTCGTGATGGGGAACTGCGCGAACGGCAGGATTCCCAGGAAGTTGAAGATCCAGACGAGGAAGAAGAACGAGAAGAGGAAGGGGACGAACTTGTCACCCTCCTTGCCGATGACGTCTCGCGCGATCCCGTCGCGGATGAAGAGGTAGCCCGTCTCGCCCACGTTCTGAGCGCCCTTGGGGACGATCTGCGGCTTGCGGAAGGCGTAGAGGAAGAAACCCAGCACGATCACGACGGCGAACGCGATGAGGATCGTCACCTTGTTGATGCCGACGGTGGTGCCGTAGATCTCCCAGCTCACCAGGTCGTCGAAGAAGAAGATGCCGGAGCCAGGCGCGGGGAAACCGCAGGGATTGGCGGCGTTCTCGAACTTGCACTCGAGACTGCCGGACGCCACGAGGCTCATACGACGCCCCGTCGATGGCCACGCAGAATGCGGGATGCGCGGTCTGGCACTGCCTGGTCCTTCCCCGGCGAGGTCGCCTCGAGGCGTCGGTGGATGAGGTAGAGCGATAGGAACATACCGATGAGGGCGCCCGCTCCGATCAGGAGGGGGGCATTCCCGAGCCACAGCGAGAGCAGCCAGCCGAGGCCGGCGTAGAGCAGGATCCCGGTGAGCAGGTGGCTCATGATGATCCAGGCCGTGTTGGCACTCGCCCAGCCCTCGCGGGCCGTCGTCTCATCCGTCACACGAGCAGTCAGGAATCTCACAGCGGCGGCCTCTCCTGCTGCGGATCGACGTAGAGCACCTTGGTGCGGGCGAAGATCCACACCTCGGCCACGGTCCAGGCCAGGGTGCACGCCACGATGGTG
>JAPOKX010000153.1 GCA_029977425.1 Actinomycetota bacterium | reverse complement strand
GGTAGAGGCCAAAGAGTGGGTGATGAAATGGAAAGAACATCTCGCTAAAGAAAATGTAGAGTTCTCTCAGATTGCGGAAGAGATGGAAGCATGTAATCCAATTTATATTCCGAGAAATCACCTCGTCGAGGAAGCGCTCGACGAGCGGGTGCACGTCGTAGGCGCGCTTGGAGGACTCCAGCAGGAGGTCGCCGAGGTTCGGGTCGTCGATCGCGGCCATGTCGAGCGAGCCCTGGCGGCCGAGGAGGTGCGCCAGGCGACGCCCCTCCGCCAGCGCCTCGGCCTCCGTGTCGGAGACGAGGTGGACGACGCCGCTGCGCCGGCCGTGCGGGTCTGGTCCGCCGAGCCGCTCCATGTCGACCTGCTCGCCCGTGACGGAGCGGATGACCTCGGGACCGGTGACGAAGATCCTGCCCTCCGGGCCGAGGATGACGATGTCGGTGAGCGCGGGTCCGTACGCCGCTCCGCCCGCGGCGGGGCCGAGGACGATGGAGATCTGCGGCACCTTGCCCGAGATGCGCGTCATCGCGGCGAAGACACGGCCGACTCCGTCAAGGCTGGCGACGCCCTCGCGAAGGCGCGCACCGCCGGAGTGCCAGATGCCCACCACGGGGCAGGAGTCGGCGAAGGCGCGGTCGTACGCCGTGATGATGGCGCGGCAGCCGTCGTTGCCCATGGCCCCGCCCTGCACGGTGGGATCAGTCGCGAAGGCGACCACCTCGGCGCCGTGCACGGACCCGACGCCGACAAGCACGCCGCGGTCGTCCTCAGGCGTGATCGCCCGGAAGGTGCCGGGATCGAAGAAGGCCTCGAGTCGCACGCGCGGGGAGCGCGGATCCACGGCTGGGACGGTGTCGGCCATCAGGCGGTCCGGAAGGCGATGGCGACGTCGTGGCCGCCGAACCCGAAGGAGTTGTTGAGGGCGATCAGGTCGCCGCTCGGAAGGTCCCGGGGGGCGCCGTGCACCACGTCGAGGTCGACCTCCGGGTCCTGCTGGTGGAGATTGAGGGTGGCGGGCACGAGTCGGTGGTGCAGTGCCAGGACGGTGTAGATGCCCTCGACCGCGCCGGCGGCGCCGAGCATGTGCCCGGTCATCGACTTGGTCCCGGTCACGAGTGGCTGCGACTGGCCCATGGCCGCACGAATAGCGACGGCCTCGGCCACGTCACCCTGTGGAGTGGACGTGGCGTGGGCGTTGATGTGGGCAACGTCCTGCGGCGAAGCGTCGGCCTGCTCGAGGGCCGCGCGGATGGCCCTCGCAGCGCCCTTGCCCTCAGGATCGGGCTGGGCGATGTGGTGGGCGTCCGCCGTCATGCCCGCGCCGACGACGTAGGCGTAGATGCGCGCCCCTCGAGCCTTCGCGTGATCCTCGGACTCGAGCACCAGCACGCCCGCTCCCTCGCCCATGACGAAGCCGTCGCGGTCGACGTCGTACGGGCGCGAGGCGCCTTGCGGATCGTCGTTGCGGGTGGAGAGGGCACGCATGGCCGCGAAGCCCGCCATCGTCAGTTGATGGATGGGCGACTCGGTGCCGCCAGCCAGCACGACGTCGGCACGGCCGTCCACGATCATGCGCGCGGCGACGCCAATGGCCTCTGCTCCGGACGCGCAGGCGCTCACCGGGGCGTGGACTCCTGCCGCGGCGTGGAACTCGAGGCCGACGACCGCAGCGGGTCCGCTTGGCATGAGCATCGGCACGGTGTGGGGGGAGATCCGCGAGGGGCCGCGCTCCTTGAGCGTGTCGTAGGCGTTGAGCAGGGTGATGAACCCGCCGATGCCCGAGCCGATCACGGCGCCCATGCGCAGCGGATCCACCTCGGGGCTGCCGGCGTCGGCCCAGGCTTCGCGGGCGGCGACGAGGGCCACCTGCTGGGAACGGTCGAGCTTGCGCGCCTCGACACGATCCAGCGGTGGCTCCTCGGCGAGCGTGCCCGCGAAGTGCACCGTCATCTCGTCCACCCACGGCTCAGTGAGTGTCCGGATGCCCGAACGGCCTTCGATGAGTGCGGACCAGTTGCTGGCTACGTCACCGCCTATCGGTGTCGTAGCTCCCAGCCCCGTGACGGCGATGCGCATCGGTCAGGCGGTCGACTTCTCGATGTAGGCGACGGCGTCGCCGACCGTGCGCAGGTTCTTGACCTCGCTGTCGGGGATCTTCACGCCCCACTTGTCCTCGGCGGCCATGACGACCTCGACCATGGACAGCGAATCGATGTCGAGGTCATCGATGAAGGACTTGTCCGGCTGGATGTCGGCGACCGGGACTCCGGCGACCTCATTGACGATGACGGCGAGGCCGTCGAGGATCTCCTGGCTCATGGTGCTTCCTTTCGGCGTGATGTGCGATGGGTGCGCGGGGGTCCACGCTAGGGCAGGGTCACGACCTGGGCTGCATAGGCCAGGCCGGCTCCGAATCCGATGAGGAGTGCGGTGCCCCCGTGGGGGACCTCACCGGTGGAGAGCATGCGGTCCATCGCGATGGGGATGGACGCCGCCGAGGTGTTGCCCGTCGTCTCGATGTCGCGGGCGACGGGCACGTGCTCAGGCAGCTTGAGGGCGCGGATCATCGCGTCGGTGATGCGCATGTTGGCCTGGTGCGGGATGAAGGCATCCAGGTCGTCCGCGCTCACTCCGGCGCGCTCGAGTGCTTCCTGGGCCTTGACGGAGCCGTTGGAGACGGCCCAGCGGAAGACCTGCTGGCCCTGCATCGAGAGGGTGGGAAAGCGAGGCCCGCCGTTGTCGCGGTAGTCGATGAGCGACTGCGTCATGCAGATCGCGTCGTGCTGCGAACCGTCCGAGCCCCAGACGACGGGGCCGATCGCCGGCTCGGCCGATGGTCCCACCACGACGGCACCGGCCCCATCGGCGAAGATGAAGGCCGTGGTGCGATCGTCGAGGTTGATCCAGTCGGTGAGCTTCTCGACGCCGATGACGATGACGTATTCGGCGCTGCCACCGCGGACCATGTCCTGTGCCATTGCCAGGCCGTAGCAGAACCCAGCGCACGCGGAACTGATGTCGGTGGCCGCGGCGTTGACGGCACCGAGGCGGAATGCGACCTCGGATGCCGCCGAGGGCGTCTGGTAGGGGTGCGTGACGGTCGCGACGAGCACGAAGCCAACCTGGTCC
>JAPOKX010000152.1 GCA_029977425.1 Actinomycetota bacterium | reverse complement strand
GCGTCGCATCCAGCGCTTCCTGTCTCAGAACATGTTCGTCGCGGAGGCCTTCACCGGCCAGCCCGGCTCGTTCGTGCCCGTCGAGGAGACGATCGCCTCATTCAAGGCGCTCTGCGACGGCCAGTACGACCACATCCCCGAGCAGGCGTTCTTCATGTGCGGCGGCATCGAGGACGTCGAGGCCAAGGCGGCGCAGCTCGCCAAGGAGTCCTGATCGTGGCTGAGCTCAAGGTCGCCCTGGTGTCGGCCGAGCGCGCCATCTGGCAGGGGACGGCCAAGAGTGTCGTGGCCAAGACCCCCGAGGGTGACGTCGGCATCCTGCCCGGACACTCTCCGGTGCTCGCACTGCTGCTCGACGCTCCGTTGCGCATCGAGACCACGGAGGGCACCAAGGTGCTCGTGGCGGTGCACGGCGGCTTCTTCTCCGTGGACTCGGACCAGGTCAATGTCATCGCCTAGACGGCGGAGCTCGCCGAGGAGATCGACATCGAGCGCGCCAAGGCTGCGCTGGAGCGGGCCAAGGCCGCGGCTGCGGACGATGATCCCGCCGCACAGGCGGCCAAGCGTGCGGAGACGCGCCTCGCCGTCGCCGTCGGCTCCCGCTAGTCCCCTCCTCGCCGAGGGAATGGGTGGCCCCCGGGTGAACTGTGAGCTGACAGTGTCGTTTTTCGACACGATCCGCTCGGAGTTCGCATTCGCTCGCAGCGATGGGCGCGGAGGAGGCTAGGAGCGGTTGCCGCCCGGCTGCCAGAGCACGTCGCCCGCGCCATCGACGTTGGCGCAGCGGGCCAGGATGAAGAGCAGGTCCGACAGTCGGTTCAGGTAGTGAGCCGTCAGCGGATTGATCGAGTCGCCGTACTCCGCGATCGCGCGCCAGGTGGCGCGCTCCGCCCGACGCGCCACGGTGCGAGCCACGTGGAGCTGCGCTGCTCCGAGGCTGCCGCCGGGAAGGATGAACGACCGGAGAGGCTCCAGGCGAGCGTTGTAGGCGTCGCAGGCCTTCTCGAGGCGCTCGACGTACTCGGGGGTGATCCGCAGCGGGGGGTACTCGGGGTGCGGGACCACGGGGGTGCACAGGTCGGCGCCCACGTCGAAGAGGTCGTTCTGCACGGCCGTGAGCAACTCGACGATGTCGTCATCCAGGCCGCCGGAGGCGAGTGCGACACCAAGGCAGGAGTTGGCCTCGTCGACGTCTGCGTAGGCCTCGAGGCGCAGGTCGGTCTTGGTCGTGCGCGACATGTCGCCGAGAGATGTCGTGCCGTCATCGCCCGTGCGGGTGTAGATGCGCGTGAGGTTGACCATGTGACGACCCTAGGGGACGCGGCTAGGTGCCGCGAGGCGGCGGGGCGAGCCTCCGCGTACCCCTAGCATGATCCCCGTGGAGGCCCTGCGAGTCGTCGGCGGCAGCCGGCTGAGCGGTGAGGTGGCCGTCACCGGCGCGAAGAACAGCGTCCTGAAGCTCATGGCCGCCGCCCTGCTGGCTCCCGGACGCACCGTGCTGAGCGATGTCCCGGAGATCCTCGACGTCGAGATCATGGCGGAACTCCTGCGCAGGCTGGGCTGCCACGTGGTCCACGACTGCGCTGCGGGCACCGTCGCCATCGACGTGCCCGAGGCGCTGGAGCACCGGGCGGACTACGACCTCGTCCGGCGCATGCGGGCCTCCATCACCGTGCTGGGGCCGCTGCTGGCCCGCTGCGGCGTTGTCGACGTGGCCCTGCCCGGCGGGGACAACATCGGCTCGCGCGGGCTCGACATGCACATCGGGGGCCTCCAGCGCATGGGCGCCGAGGTGACGAGCGAGCACGGCTACCTCATCGCCCGCGCGGGCTCCGGACTGCACGGCGCGACGGTGTGGCTCGACTTCCCCAGCGTGGGCGCGACCGAGACCCTCCTCATGGCGGCCGTCACTGCGCGCGGTCGCACGGTCATCGACAACGCCGCGCGCGAGCCCGAGATCGTCGACATCTGCACCATGCTGGTCGAGATGGGTGCGTCGATCGACGGCGTCGGGACGTCGACCCTGGAAATCGAGGGTGTCGAGAGCCTGGCACCCGTCGCGCACGCGACGGTGGCCGATCGGATCGTGGCAGGAACGTGGGCGGTTGCGGCAGCCATCACGCGTGGGGACATCACCGTGAGGCGAGCTCAGCCGGCACACCTGGAGATCGCCCTCGACAAGCTCGTGACGGCGGGAGCCAGCGTGACGACGCTCGATGACGGCTTCCGTGTCGTGATGGAGGCGCGTCCTCGCGCTGTCGACATCGTGACCCTGCCCTATCCGGGCTTCCCCACGGACCTGCAGCCGCAGTTCATCGCACTCAATGCGATCGCTGACGGCGCCGCTCTCGTGACGGAGAATCTCTTCGAGGCGCGCTTTCGCTTCGTGCATGAGCTGGTGCGCCTGGGGGCCGATGTGCAGACCGAGGGCCACCACGCCCTCGTGCGCGGCCGCGAGGCCCTCAGTGGCGCGCCCGTGGAAGCCACGGACATCCGCGCGGGAGCGGGCCTGGTGCTCGCGGGGCTCGTGGCGGATGGCGAGACCACGGTCCACGAGGTGCACCACATCGACCGTGGCTACGCCGGATTCGTCGACGACCTGCAGCGCCTCGGCGCGGACATCTCGCGCATCGATCTTCCTGGCTAGCGAGCTTCCTGGCTAGCGTCCGCCCAGCTTCGCGCGCGCGCGACCCTCATCGCCGGGCCACACCATCACCCGGGGTCCGTCGAGCGTCTGGGCGAGGGTGGCACGGATTCCGGCATCTTCGAGCTGACGCCGCATGATCTCCCCCTCGACGTACGTCGGGGGAGTGGCAATGGGCACGAGCAGGCCGTAGTCGTCGGTGGATCCCTTGCGCGGCGGGGCCGCGACCACGGACGCACCTCTGCGGAAGGCCCAGCGCAGCAGCAGGATGAGGACGCCCAGGAAGACGAAGGCCATGATCGGCCCGATGGCGTAGGAGTACGACGTGCCCACGCCCCCATGGTGAGGCCCGGGCGCCGACCCCGCCACCGCGGGCTACCGGTGGGTAGGGTGCTGCCATGGGCGGAACCCCGGAGCGCAAGAGGGACCGGCCCTGGATCATGCGCACCTACGCCGGTCACTCCTCGCCGGCGGAATCCAATGCGCTCTACCGCCGCAACCTGG
>JAPOKX010000151.1 GCA_029977425.1 Actinomycetota bacterium | reverse complement strand
GATCAACAGCGACGCGGGGGGCTCCACCTTGCGCTGCGCCTTGAGCGACACGGGCTGCACCTCCTCCGAGAGCGCCACCGCGAACTGCTCGACGATGGCGACGCCCTCGGAGCGGACGCGCTCCAGTGCGGCGCCGAGCTCAGCGCGCGACGTGATGGTGCACTCCGTCAGCTTGGGGAGGCGTCCCGGTGGGAGTGGCGTGCCGTAGGCGAGGAAGACGCGACCGAGGGCGCTGCAGTGGAAGGGCACCGGACGATCGAGCCAGTTGACGGCGCCGAGGAGGTAGGTGGAATCGACCTGCGCGATCTGGCGCACCTCGCCCGCGAGCGGCACCGCGAGATTGACCGTCTCGCCCGTCAACGCACCCAGCGCGTCGAGGTAGGGCTGTGCGATGCGCAGGAGGTCGTCCTCCGGGCGCACCGAGAGGGCGTAGTCGGTGATGGCCGTGCCGGGCTGCCACGCGCCTGCCGCCGTGCGCTGGAGCAGGCCGTTGCGCTCCAGGCTCGTCGTGAGCCGCGACACCGTGCTCTTGGGCAGGGCGGTCCGGGCGACGAGGTCGGCGAATGTCACGGGATCGGTCGAACCGAGGACGGCCGTGAGCACGGCGGCGGCGCGGTCCACCGCCTGCGTGCCGACCGGTCCGGCCATGGCGCGACTCCCCTTCCCGGCCCGTTGCCTCGATGCCCGTCAGAAGTTCCACTATGTGGAACTCGAATCCCAAAACTGGAGTGTAGGATCGCCGGACCAACCGGTCAAGGCGAATCCGCCCAGGGTGAATCGGGAGAGTCGATGTTCGAGAACACGATGCCGCGCTACGAGATCCTCTCCGAGGAGTCGATGGCCGTCCTGGACAAGGGCTGGCGCCGGATCGTCTCCGAGCTCGGCATCGAGTTCATGAAGCCCGAGGCGGTCGAGCTCTTCAAGGCCGCGGGCATGCGCACCGACGGCGACAAGGTCTTCTTCGACCCTGACTTCGTCCTGGAGCAGGTGGCCAAGGCTCCCCGTGAGTTCGACATGCAGGCACGCAATCCCGACAACAGCGTGCACATCGGCGGCAACTCGATGGTCTTCTCGAGCGTCTACGGGCCGCCCTTCGTGCGCCAGGGCGACGTGCGTCGTGACGCGATGATGGAGGACTACCGCAATTTCGCGAAGCTGGCCCAGTCCTTCTCCGCCATGGACAGCGTCGGCGGAGTGGTCTGCGAGCCCAGCGACGCCCCTCTGGACTCGCGCCACCTCGACATGCTCTACGCCGCCATGACCCTCACGGACAAGATCTACATGGGCAACGTGGTGAGCGGCACGCGTGCGCTCGACACGATCCGCATGAGCGAGATCCTCTTCGGCAGTCGCGAGTCGATCGAGCAGACACCCGTGTGCATCTCGCTCGTCAACTGCAACTCGCCGCTGCGCTGGGACGACCGCATGCTCGAGGCTCAGTTCGAGTACGCCAAGGCGATGCAGCCGGTGATCCTCACGCCCTTCCTGCTCATGGGCGCCATGTCGCCGGTCTCCATCCCAGCGACGCTCGCCCAGCAGATGGCCGAGACGCTCACCGGCATCGCGCTCACGCAGCTCATCCGTCCGGGGGCGCCGGTCGTCTTCGGCAGCTTCCTCTCCAACATCGACATGCAGTCGGGATCGCCACAGTTCGGCACGCCCGAGTCGGCGATCGGCCTCCTGTGCACCGGCCAGATCGCGCGCCACTTCGACCTGCCCTTCCGCACGGGCGGAGGCCTCAACTCCTCCCAGACGCCCGATGCCCAGGCGGCCTTCGAGTCGCTCATGACGATGCTGCCGACCTTCCTCGCGGGTACCAACTTCGTCATGCACACCGCGGGCTGGCTCGAGGGCGGCCTCGTGGCCAGCTACGAGAAGTACGTGCTCGACGTCCAGATGCTCGAGTCCCTCCAGAAGGAGTTCACGCCCGTGGACTTCAGCGAAGAGGAGCTCGCCTTCGGTGCCCACGAGGAAGTCGGCGCCGGTGGGCACTTCCTCGGCGCGGAGCACACGATGGAGCGCTTCCGCACCTGCTTCTACCGGCCCTTCCTGTGGAACTCCGACAACTTCGAGCGTTGGACCCGCCTGGGCGGCAAGGACGCTGTGGAGCGCGCGAAGGAGATCTACGAGAAGAAGCTCGAGGACTACGAGCAGCCCCCGCTCGACGACGCCATCCGTGCGGAACTCGAGGAATACGTCGTCCGGCGCCGCGCCGAACTGGGAGACTGACCGCCTCCACCCCCGAGGAGGTCCCATGTCCGCACGCCGATTCGCCATGGCACTTGCCGCCATGGCGGTGCTCCCGCTGCTGGTCGTACCCGCTGCCCACGCGCGGCAGGCCGCCAAGGTGCTCGTCTTCGACGTGTCCCTTCAGCCAGCGGGCTCCGATGTCTACGCGCTGCCGGAGGAAGTCTCCTACGGACAGGGGCGCCTCGTCGGCACGACGACGTGGGGCAAGCGGTCGGCCACCGTGGACTGGATGTGCAGCCACGTGTCCTCGGCCGGGACGGGACCCGCGCATGACCTCGTCACCATCACGCGCTCGGACGGTGCGGTGCTCGCGCTGGCCGTGACCGGTTGGGTTGACCAGGGCAAGCTGCGGGGCACGGTCGACGTCATTGGCGGCAAGGGTGCCTACCGCGGAGCTACCGGCACGGGCACCGTCGTGGGCGTGGAAGGCGAGGCCACGATCTCGCTCACGGTGAGCCAGGGCACCAAGCGCGCGCTGCCGCGGCACGGCATCGGCTGCTAGACACTCAAGCGCGCCACGCAGTGCAGCGAAGCACCGTAGGGTGATGCCATGTCCAGGGGATACGACTACATCATCGCCGGCGGGGGATCAGCGGGATCGGCACTCGCCGCGCGGTTGAGCGAGGATCCCTCGACCACTGTCCTCCTCCTCGAGGCGGGACGCCCCGACTATCCCTTCGATGTCTACGTCCACATGCCGGCGGCGCTGACCTTCCCGATCGGCAATCCGCTCTACGACTGGATGTACTCGTCCCAGCCCGAGCCGCACATGAACGGGCGGCGCATCACCCACGGGCGCGGCAAGATCCTGGGCGGTTCCAGCAGCATCAACGGCATGATCTTCCAGCGCGGCAATCCACTGGATTACGAGCGCTGGGCCTCCGACCCCGGCATGGAGACCTG
>JAPOKX010000150.1 GCA_029977425.1 Actinomycetota bacterium | reverse complement strand
CGTGACCACGGGCCTGCTGGACTCCGCCGAGCGCACGGCCGTGACCGAGGCGAGTGCCGGCCTTGCCGACGCCCAGCGCATCTCGGCCGCTGCAGCCTCCGGCACCAGCGCGGCATCCCCGGCAAGCATCGTGGACACGATCGTGGCCTCGCTCGCGGCACGCGCCGGTTCGCCGCCGCAGTACGACGTCCTCATGCTCGCGGGCGAGACCGAGGGCACCGCTCCTGAGCGCGGCACCAACCTCGTGTCCGACGCCAGCGTGCCGGCTGACCTCCGCGAGACCGTGCTGCTCACCCAGCGACAGTCGTGGACCTACACCGAGATCCGCTATCTCGATGGGCGGAGCGCGCCCGGCATCGTGGTGGGCGCTCCCCTCGCGGTCACCGACGTGGGCACCTACGAGCTCTACTACCTCTTCCCGCTCACGAATGAAGCGAGCACTCTCGACCTGGTGCGCAGCACGGTCATCGGCACGGGCGTCCTCCTCGTCGTGCTGCTCGGCGCGGTTGCCGCCATCGTGACTCGGCAGGTCGTCGCGCCCGTCCGCTCGGCGGCACGCGTGGCCGAGCAGTTCTCCGAGGGGCACCTGCGTGAGCGGATGGCCGTGCGAGGCGAGGACGACCTCGCTCGACTCGCGATGGCCTTCAATGACATGGCAGCCAGCCTGGAGCAGCAGATCCAGCGGCTCGAGGAACTCTCCGCGGTGCAGCAGCGCTTCGTCTCGGACGTGTCGCACGAGTTGCGCACGCCGCTCACCACCATCCGCATGGCGGCAGACCTCCTCTTCGAGAGCCGCGGGGAGCTCGATCCGCCGACGGCCCGGTCGGCCGAGCTCCTCCAGAACCAGCTCGACCGATTCGAGAACCTCCTCGGCGATCTCCTCGAGATCTCCCGCTACGACGCGGGCGCCGCCGTTCTCGACCTGGAGACCGTGGACCTCGCCGGGCTCGTGCGCCGAGCCGCCGAGTCGGCCCGCCCGCTCGCCGAGCGGCGCGGAAGCGCGATCGACGTGGCCGCACTTCTCGATCCGTGCCCCGTGGAGTGCGACCCGCGGCGCGTGGACCGCATCCTGCGCAATCTCCTGGACAATGCCGTGGAGCACGGCGAAGGCCATCCCATCGACGTCACCGTGTCCGGCGACGGGGAGGCCGTGGCCGTCACCGTGCGCGATCACGGCGTCGGTCTCGCCGACGACGACATCGCCCACGTCTTCGATCGCTTCTGGCGCGCGGACCCCGCACGGGCACGCACGACCGGCGGCACGGGCCTCGGACTGTCCATCGCGCTGGAGGACACCCGCTTGCACGCGGGCTGGCTCGAGGCCTGGGGATCTCCGGGGGAGGGAGCCTGCTTCCGGCTCACGCTTCCCTGCCGTGCCGACGTCGCCCTCGAGCGATCGCCGCTGCCCCTGGTGCCGGCCGACGCGGTCGACGAGGCCGACGCTCCCGAGGAGTCCGCACCCGCGGAGGAGATCTCCGAGTCGGATGCAGCGGAGGCGCGGGCATGAGGGGCACCAGATCCCTCGCCGGCATCGTCGCGCTCCTGGCGCTGCCCCTCCTCGCGGCATGTGCCTCGATCCCCACGAGCGGACCCATCCAGCAGGGCGTCGAAGTCGGCGTGGAGACGACCGACCAGGTCATTCGCGTGATCGCGCGGCCGCCCCAGCCGGACATGACGCCCACGCAGATCGTGTCGGGCTTCCTCCAGGCCTCGGCATCCTTCGAGGACGATCACGCCGTCGCCCGCGAGTACCTCACTCCGGAAGCCGCCGTCATGTGGGACCCCGCCCGCAGCGTGAGCGTCTACGACGGCGTGCCGACGATCGTGCCCGATGGCGTGACATCCGTCGACATGACGGCCACGCTCGTGGGGTCCATCGACAACGAGGGCCGCTACGAGGTGGCGCTCCCCGGTGGCCTCATCGAGGAGTCCTTCCGCATGGAGTTCGTCGAGGGCAACTGGCGCATCGCCACGCCTCCGCAGGGCTTGCTCCTGTCCCGCTCCGACGTGGATCGCGCGTTCCGCGCCTTCGAGGTCTACTTTCTCGATCCGACGTTCACCACGCTCGTTCCCGACCCGCGCTACTTCCCCGTGGACGGACCCACGCCGGCGACCGCGCTCACACGCGCACTCCTGCGCGGGCCGACCGAGTGGCTTGCGCCGGCGGTGCGCACCGGCTTCCCCGATGGCACCGAGCTCGCCGTCAATGCGGTGCCCGTCGTCGACGGGGTCGCGCGCGTCGACCTGGATCCCCAGGTGCGCCTCGCCGACGAGGACACGCGACGTGCCTTCTCCGCGCAGCTCACCTGGACGCTCCGACAGGTGCCGGGAGTCCGCTTCCTCGACCTCAACGCCGGCGGCCAGGTGCTCGATGTCGCGGGTACGCCGAATCCCCAGCCCGTGGACTCCTGGCCAGCCTTCGACCCCAACGCCATGCCCGGGGGCGATGCACCACTCGGGATCCTGGGTGGCCGCGTGATCGACCTCGATCGCACCCCGCCGCTGCCCGTCGCGGGCGCGGCCGGGCTCGGCAGCCCACCGCTCGACGGCCTGGCCGTGTCACTGTCCGGCCAGCGCATCGCCGCCCTGGACGCCGATGCCCGTCTCTGGCTTGGCGCGCTGGCGCCAGGCGAGGCCCTCGTCGAGGCAGCCGTGGACCCCGGCCAGTCGCGTCCTTCCTTCGGCCGCAGCGACGAGGCCTGGGTCGTCGGCCCCGATGCCGTCCTGCGACGCGTCGATCCGGAAGGCAACGCCATCGTCGTCTCCGTCGATGGCCTGCACCCCAAGGCCGAACTGGAGTCGGTCGCGATCAGCCGTGACGGCACGCGCGCGGCGCTGACGATACGGCGTGGGCCGCGTACCTTCATCATGCTGGCGATCATCACCGTGCGCGAAGGGGCCCTGCGCATCGAGTCGCCCGTCCGCGTCGACAATCGACTCACCACCGTGAGCGATGTCGTCTGGGCCGACGACGACCGGCTCGTCGCCCTGGGCGTGGAAGGTGCCGGGGCGCCCGGGGTCTTCGAGATCGACATCAGCCGATTGCAGATCCGATCCCTGGGCGCGCCCCCCGGTGCGATCCGCGTGGCTGCCGCGCCGGGCTCGCCGATCCACAGCGACCCAATGGTTCGTTTCTGTTCTTGGGGCCCACAGGCGTGGGTAAAACCGAGCTATGCAAGGCGCTGGCAGACTACTTAT
>JAPOKX010000014.1 GCA_029977425.1 Actinomycetota bacterium | reverse complement strand
CCGATCACTCGGTGCCGGAGCATGTGGTGGCTGAGGACCCCCGCAAGCGCTTCCACAACGTCTACCACCACGACGGCAACGTCAGTGGCAACTACCTCGACGACAGCGACGCCTACTGGTCACTGCTCACCGAGGCGCTCGCTCCTGCGTCCGGGATCATCCTGCTGGGCCACGGCAAGGGCAAGGCCAACGCCAGCCACCACCTGGCTGCGTACATCGAGAAGCACCGCCGCGACATCGCCGCACGAATCCTCGGAGAGGTTCGGGCCGACATCGACGATCTCACCGACGAGCAGCTCCTCCGCCTCGGCCAGCACATCGCGGGAATCGATCCGCTGCGCGATCACGGCGACAGCCAGCGCGGGGCCCTATAGAGGCCTCGCCTAGGACGAGGCCTCGCGAGCCTTCCAGCGCCGCTCGATGATGGCGGCGATGACGGCCGCGACCACTCCCACGGCAAGCACGGCGAACCAACCGCCGAGGTTGCCGAGCGAGTTGGTGTTCTCGGGATCATCGGGACACTCGCCCAGCCCGCACTCCGGGATCACCGAGAGACCGATGACAGCGAGGTCGATGGTGACCCAGATGACGACGACGAGGCTCAGCCACACCACGAGTCCCGTGACGATGGGCCTCATCGGGCCCGCATCGCGCAGCACGCCACGGTCGCCCGCCTCGAAGGGTGCCTGCCACATGATGAGCAGTGCGCAGCCGACGATCGCAATGACGAAGGTGACCAGCGCCCAGGTGTAGAGGTGCCAGCCGAAGACCTCCGGTCCGTAACCCGGATCGTTGGGATCGGCGATGTGCAAGAGGATCTGGCGCGTCGATCCGGCGCCCCCGGCGACTGCCGCGAGGATGCTCAGCGCGTAATGGCGCGCCTTCATCCCCCACAGCAGGTTCATGATCGGACCGACCGCCAGGCCGATCATGCCCGATCGCTGGACGATGCACAGCGGGCACGGCTGCTCCCCCGCGCCGAATTGCAGGTGCAGGGAACCCGCGAGAACGCCGATGAGGCCCAGGAGCGCGGCGATGTTGATCAGTCGCGAAAGCAGGACCGCGCGGTCGGGAGCCATGCTCCAGCGCGAAGCGGGCGATGTCGCCTGGGAAGTCGTCACGTCTGCCCCTAGAAGTTGAGCGGGATCGGGTCGGTCATGTGGATGCGCAGCACCAGCAGCGTGTAGGCGAGGTTGGCGAGAGCCAGCAAGGGCACCCACCGCCAACCACGGAAGATCCCGATGAACACCACGAGCCAGACGACGAACATGAGGAGCATCACAGGCCCGAGGCTAGGGCCCGCGCCAGCCACCGGCAAGGACCCGCGTGCTCACCGCGCGTCCCCTAGGGTTGAGCCATGCCCGACCCGAAGAACCTGCCCTGGCCGGAGGGCACGCGTCTCTCGACGCTCACGCTCGCGACCGCGCCGGGCACCCCGCTGCCTCGTCATGAGGTGCGCGTGCGCCCCCTCCTGCCGCTGTGGCCGCGGGGCGATGTTCTCGTCATGGCCGAGCCTGTCCCCGGGCAGCCCATCGCGGGCGCCCTGGCGACCTTCTCCCACGGCCTCGCCGAGCATGCACTGGTCTCTCGCGGCACGGGCGACGAGCTGGTCGTCGCCCTGCCCGAGGACTCCACGGCGTGGTCGGATCCCGCGTTCCTGGAGTTGCTCGCCGCAGCGGCCCAGGGCGCTGCGGTGGCACCCCGATCACGAGGCGTGGGCCTGCTCGGCTTCGGGGCCATCGGCGCCGAGCATGCACGGGCCCTCCGCGAGACAGCCGGCCTGCACCTCGTCGCCGTCTGCGATCGCGATCCCGCGCGCGCATCTGTCGCGCTGGCGTCCGATCCGCAGGCCCGGGTGCACGACAGCGCGGAGCAACTGCTCGATGACCCCGACGTCGAGGTCGTCGTCATCTCCACGCCCCCCGACAGCCACGCCTACTGGGCCATGGCTGCACTCGAACGCGGCAAGCACGTCGTGGTCGAGAAGCCCATGGCCCTCACCACCCGCGAGTGCGATGCACTCATCGAGCGGGCTCGTCGCGATGGCCTCGCGCTCTCGGTCTACCAAAACCGCCGCTTCGACCCGGACTACACCGTGATCCGCGATGCCGTCCGCGCCGGACGGCTCGGCGAGGTCTTCCACGTGGAGACCTTCGTGGGCGGCTACGGCCATCCCTGCAACTACTGGCACTCCGACGCGGCTGTCTCCGGAGGAGCGCTCTTCGACTGGGGATCCCACGTCATCGACCAGGTGCTCGACCTCCTCGACGGCGACGTCGACAGCGTCACGGCGATCAATCACAAGCGCGTGTGGCACGACGTGACTAACGCGGATCACTCCCGGATGACGCTGCATTTCGAAGGCGGCCGCGAGGCCACCTTCGTTTACTCCGACCTCGCCGCCGCGCTCAAGCCCCGGTGGTACGTCCTCGGCACCATGGGAGCACTCACGGGTGAGTGGCGCAGGGAATCCGTCGTGTCACGCAACGCGGTCGGCACACTGGACGAGGACGTCCTCGCTCCCGCCGATGCACCGCCGCGGGTGCGCCTGCACTCGCCGGTGGGGGACGTCACGGAACTGGCCTTCCGAGACACCGAGCCCCACCCCTTCCACGCCGATCTGTCCCTGTGGCTCCAGTACGGCTTCCTGCCCCGCGTGCGCGGCGAGCAATCACGTCGCGTCATCTCCATGCTGGAGGCTGCCGAGGAATCGGCGCGCATGGGCGGGATGCCGGTGAAGCCGTCATGACGCCGACGCGTTGGGGCCTGCTCGGTGCCGGCTGGATTTCCCGCCGCGCGATCGCCCCGGCAATGCACAGCGCCCAGGGGGCGACGTTGGAGGTCGTCGCGGCGCGGGATCCCGCGAGAGCGGCATCCCTCAGCCCACGACGTGCGGCGGTCGGCGACTACGCGTCAGTGATCGACGATCCCGACGTGGATGCGGTCTACATCGCTCTCTCCAATGACGGGCACCTCCCCTGGGCAGAGCGAGCCCTCGAATCCGGCAAGGCCGTCCTCTGCGAGAAGCCGCTCGGCCGCAACGCACATGAGGCGCGTCGCATGCGCGATATCGCCGCGTCCACCGGAGGACTGCTTGTCGAGGCGACGTGGAATCTCTGGCACCCGCGCACCGCCCGCGCCGCGGCCCTGGTTGCCAGCGACTCCATTGGCGCCGTCACCGCGGTCCACGGCGCATTCGTCTTCGACGGGGTGGATGAGGGCAACTACCGACTCGATCCTGCGCTGGGCGGCGGCGCGCTCCTGGACGTGGGCTGCTACCCACTCACCGGCGCTGCCTGGGCAGCCCGTGCACAGGGAGTGAGCGTCGAGTCGGTGGAGATGGTCTCCGGGGGGCTCGGCGTCGATCTCACGACGGCCGCGTCCCTGAGATTCGGCGACGTGCCCGTCCAGATCCGCGCCAGCTTCATCGAGACCGCGTACGAGAGCCTCGTCATCGAGGGCCAGCATGGCCTCATCGAGTTCACGGGCAACGATGCCTACACGTCGTGGCTGCGCCCGAGCGCGCTGCGCGTCCTCGACCGCGACGGGGAGCGCGTCGAGCACTTCGCGCCCGTCGATCCCTACAGGCTCATGATCGAATCGGTCTCTGCGGCCATCCGCGGCGAGGGAGGCTGGCTGCCCGATCCGGGTTGGTCCCTCACCGTGGCAGACGCCATGGATGCGATTCTCTCCAGGGGACTTAGGCCCTGACTTCTGCACTCCGCGACCGCCACAATGGGGAAGTCGAGGAGGAACCATGACTGAGGAAGTCCACGGTGCGGCACCGGCCGAGGTAGCACGCGCCATGCAGGACACCACGGATGTGGCAGGCGACGCCGCGGATCAGGCCGAACGCCTCAGCATGGTGATGGAAGCCGAGGCCATCCAGGCTGCACTCCGCGGCGAATCCGGTGAGGGCTCGCTGGACGGCTACGACTACCCCCTTGAGGACACCGAGTCGGTGCTCGCCATGGAGGACGCCGAAGATTCCAGTGACGACCCGATGCACGCCGGCGGACTCGAACCCGCACCATGGGTCCCCGTCGAGCAGGCCGCCATGCACATCATCGATCCGAGCGATCCCGACGATCCCGAGGCAGGCCCCTACGTCGACGACATCCTCGACGATGAAGACCCCGGCATCGATCCCTTCGACCGCACGTCCTCCGCGCTGACGCCGGAGGACGAAACTCTCCTGGGGGTCGATCCCTACGAGTAGCCCGACCCGCGTGTGGAATCCGGGTGCGCCGTCGCAGGGGGCGTCATGGCAAGGTGAGCACATGTCAGACGCACCCGTGCTCGTCGAGGTCCGTGATCGCGTCGCGCTCATCACACTGAACCGACCCGAGCGGCTCAACGCCCTCACCTCCGACATGGGTGCGGCCTACGCGCGAGCCTTGCGAGAGGCAGACGCTGACCCGGGTATTCGGGTCGCTGTCGTCACGGGCGCGGGGCGCGGCTTCTGCTCGGGAGCGGATCTCTCCGTCCTAGCCCAGGGACCCGAGGCCCTCGAGGGGTTCGTCTCGGAGACAGCGTGGGATGACCTCCCCACCGGAGCACTCGACGTGCGGATCCCCGTCGTCATGGCGGTGAATGGCCCGGCTGCGGGACTCGGATTCGTCATTGCCCTCACCGGTGACGTGTGCTTCGCCTCTCCGACCGCGCGCTTCATCTCTGCGTTCAGCCGCCTCGGCCTGGTGGCGGAGTACGGCGTCGCCTGGCTGCTTCCCCGCATGATCGGCCGCCAGCGCGCCGCGGAGATCCTCCTCAGCGGCAGGCCGCTGGACGCGGCAGAGGCCGAACGCATCGGCCTTGTCCAGGGAGTCCACGAAGATGTCGTCGGCGCCGCCCTGGCGTGGGCGAGCGACGTGGCTGCCCACTGCTCCCCCACGTCGCTCGCGACCATGAAGCGCCAGCTGTACGCCGCCGACGAAGCGGGCCTGAGAGCGAGCATCGAGGACAGCCTGCGCCTCATGCGCGAGTCTTTCCGCGGGCCCGACCTCGCCGAGGCCCTGCTCGCCAAGGCCGCGGGACGAGCGCCGGACTTCGGCCCGGCCTAGTCGAGCTGGCCCGCGAACGCGAGTGCGAGTCGCACGAGCCGACCCTGTCCTCCGGTCATCTCGGCCTGGAAGGCCTCCGCGGCCGCCTCCTGGGGCGAGACCCACGTGAGATCGAGCGACTCCTGGCTCGGCGCGCAGTCGCCGTCACAGGGCACCACGTAGGCCAGGCTCACGGCATGCTGGCGCGGATCGTGGTAGCCGCTCACCGTCGGGTCAGGGAAGTACTCGGCCACCGTGAACGGAGCCGGGTCGAGGGGCAGCCGCGGCAGCGCCATGGATCCCAGGTCCTTCTCGATATGCCGCAGGAGCGCCTCGCGCAGCCGCTCGCCGTAGAGCACCCGTCCCGACACCAGCGCCCGGCTGATGGATCCGTCCGGCATCGCCCGCAGGAGGAGCCCGACCTCCGTGATGGAACCCAGCGGGTCCACGCGCACGGGAATCGCCTCGACGTAGACGATGGGCAGGCGCTCCCGGGCCTGCTCCAGCTGCTCCGAGCTCAGCCACGAGTCCCGGATGTCCAGCATGTCGCTCATCGCCCGCCCCTTCGCTCCCTGTCGACTCCGCCAGCCGCCAGCCGCCATCTGCCTCGACCGGCAGGCCGGCGACCATGCGCCTACGCTGGCGGCATGCCGACTGTAGAGCCCCAGCGCCCCGATGGCGGCGCCTACCCCGCCGCTCGCACCGAAGAGGACTGGAGGTCACGCCTCACTCCGGTCGAGTACGCCGTCCTGCGGGAGGCGGGCACCGAGCCCGCCTGGTCGGGTGAGTACGTCGATACCAAGTCGGCCGGCATCTACGCCTGCCGCGCATGCGGCACGGAGCTCTTCCGATCGGACACCAAGTTCGACTCCCACTGCGGCTGGCCCTCCTTCTTCACCCCGCTCGCCGGCGACCGCGTCATCGAGATCCAGGACCGCAGCCACGGAATGGTGCGCACCGAAGTGCGATGTGCTTCCTGCGGAAGCCATCTCGGTCACGTCTTCGAGGGCGAGGGCTATGCCACCCCGACGGATCTGCGCTACTGCATCAACAGCGTCTGCCTCGTGCTCCAGGAGGAGGCCCCCGGCGCGTAGCGCCTGAGAGGACATTCACGCGGCGTGGGAGCGCGGGGCGGCTCGTGGCGCGTCGTACCCTGCGGAAGTGACCACTGGCGCCGCGTCCTTCGACCGCGCCCTGGCGGGCCTGAGGGCGGTGCGCTTTCGGCCTGAGCTCACCGTCGATGAGGGTCCCGCCCCCCAGCGCCTGGCGCCCCATGCCGTCGCGCTCAC
The DNA here is from genome assembly GCA_029977425.1 of Actinomycetota bacterium. GTDB lineage: Bacteria > Actinomycetota > Actinomycetes > S36-B12 > S36-B12 > Mxb001. Next base: position 16,630 of record JAPOKX010000014.1, on the reverse strand, counting down.
CGCGGAATTCGTCGAGGACGACGAGGAGTTGGCGTCGGGGCGGTTCGTGCTGCTGCACGACCCCGACGGGGTCGACGCCTGGGAGGGTGACTTCCGGGCCGTGATCTTCATCCGCGCCACGCTCGAGCCTGATCTCGCTACCGACCCCCTCCTCACCGGCGTCGCTTGGGCTTGGCTGATGGAGGCCCTCGAGGCCGAGGGCGGTCCTCGAACGGCTCTCGGCGGCACGGTGACCCGCGTGATGAGCGAGTCCTTCGGGTCGCTCGGCGAGCGCGATGTCACGGGATCCATCGAGATTCGCGCGTCCTGGACCCCCCTGGGCGAGCCCGACGACCTGGGGCTGGAGGCCCAGGCCTGGGCCTCGGCGCTTGCTCAGGCAGCCGGACTGCTCCCCCTCCCACCCGGAGTGTCGTCGCTCGTGCAGCCGCGCCGAGCCCCATGAGCTCATCCTCGACCTCCTCCGCCCCGTCTGGCGAGCCCCCCTCGATCGCCGAGGATGAGGCCCCGGCCCCGCTGCCATCCGTCGAGCTGCTTGCTGGCCTGCCCGCAGTGGTGTCCACCCCTGAGGCGCTTCATGTGGCGATCGAAGCACTAGCCGGAGGCGAGGGCCCCATCGCCGTGGATGCCGAGCGCGCCTCCGGCTTCAAGTACGGACAGCGCGCCTATCTCGTGCAGTTCTACCGTCGCGGCGGAGGCACGTGGCTCATCGATCCCATCGGCTTCGACGACCTGTCGCCGCTGGCCGAGGCGCTGAGCGAGTCGACGTGGATCCTGCACGCTGCCTCGCAGGACCTCCCCTGCATGCGCGAGGTCGGGCTCGTGCCGACGCGCATCTTCGACACCGAGCTCGCCGCGCGCCTTCTCGGCCGCGACCGCGTGGGGCTCGGCCCGCTCGTGGAGAGCGAACTGGGGCTCCATCTCGCGAAGGGCCACGGCGCCGCCGACTGGTCACGGCGACCGCTTCCCGATGACTGGCTCCGCTACGCCGCGCTCGACGTGGAGGTCCTGGTCGATCTGTACGACGTTCTCGTGGCGGACCTCGTCCGCTCGGGGAAGTCCGACTGGGCCGAGGAGGAGTTCCGCTCGGTGCTCCACCAGCCGCCCGCACCGCCGAGGCGCGACCCCTGGCGTCGCACCTCGGGCATGCACCGCGTCCGCGGCCGTCGCGCCCTCGGGATCGTGCGTGCCCTGTGGGTGTCGCGCGATGAGCTGGCGCAGAGGATGGACGTCAGCCCTGGTCGGATCCTGCCCGACACGGCAATCGTCGCGGCCGCCACGGCATCGCCTCGGGATCGCGACGCCCTTGCCGCGCTCCCCGAGTTCCGCAAGGGCCATGCCGCCCGGCATCTCGATCGATGGTGGCGCGCCATCGAGTCGGCCCGGTCCCTCCCGGAGGACGCGCTACCCGCCCCTGCCCTCGCCGCCGAGGGTCCTCCCCCGGCGCGGGTGTGGCGCGACCGCGATCCCGCGGCCGCCGATCGACTGGCCCGCGCGCGCGCCGCGCTGGCGGACATCGCGGATGCGCACTCCATGCCCGTGGAGAACCTCGTGCCACCCGATGCGGTCCGGCGTTGGGCCTGGGACCCTCCCGAGCCGATCGACCCCGATTCCGTCGGCCGCGCGCTCACGGGGGCGGGTGCACGCCCCTGGCAGGTTCACCTGTGTGCGGGCGCACTGGCCGCGGCTGGGCAGGAGACGGGCGCCGAGTGATCAGGCGCGTGGCTCCTGCGCCGACGCCACGTCATCGGAGAGATCCGGGATAGGGGCCGCCACCCGTTCGGTCACGCGACGTGCGATCTCCTGAGCGCTCAGGCCCGCGTGGGCGAGCACGCTCGATCGCGCCCCGTGCTCGGGGAACTCGGGCGGCATTCCGAAGGTCAGGGCGGGCGTCACCACTCCGGCGTCCTCGAGCGCGGTACGCATGGCCGTGCCCACGCCGCCCGCGCGCATGTTGTCCTCGAGGACGACGACGAGATCGGCATCGGCCGCAAGGCTTGCCAGCCGAGCGGGGATCGGCAGTGCCCATCGAGGATCGACCACAGTGGTGCTGATCCCCTGAGCCGCCAGGCCCTCCGCAACCTCAAGCCCGAGCGAGGCGAAGGCCCCCACGGCCACGATGAGGACGTCGCAGGTGTCTGACTCGCGGAGGATGTCGACGCCGTCGATGCGGCGCACGGCGACGATGTCATCCGGCACGGTCCCCTTGGGGAAGCGCACGACAGTAGGGGCGTCGGAGACGGACACTGCCTCGCGCAACTGCTCGCGCAGCGAGGCAGCGTCACGGGGCGCGGCCAAGCGCAGGCCCGGCACGACACCCAGGAGTGACATGTCCCAGATGCCGTTGTGACTCGGGCCATCGTCACCCGTCACGCCAGCGCGATCCAGGACGAAGGTCACGCCCGCCCGATGGAGGGCGCAGTCCAGGAGCACCTGGTCGATCGCGCGATTGAGGAACGTCGCGTAGACAGCGACGACCGGGTGCAGTCCGGCGTAGGCCATGCCCGCCGCACTCGTCGCCGCGTGCTGCTCCGCGATGCCCACGTCGAACGTGCGGTCGGGGAACTTCTGCGCGAAGCGATCCAGCCCCGTGGGACCCAGCATGGCCGCGGTGATGCCCACCACGCGGGGATCCTCACCACCGATCGCCACGAGCTCGTCGGCGAAGACCGATGTCCAGGTGCGTCCCGATGCGCGCAGGGGCTGTCCCGTCTCCGGATCGATGACTCCGATGCCATGGAAGCGGTCGGCCTCATCCTGCTCGGCGGGGGCGTAGCCGCGACCCTTCTCGGTGATCACATGAACGACTACCGGACCGGGGAAATCGCGGGCGCGACGCAGAGCATGCTCGACCTCGAGCGTGTCGTGACCGTCGATCGGCCCGATGTACTTCAGGCCGAGATCCTCGAACATCCCCTGCGGGGCGACGATGTCCTTCAGGCCCTTCTTCATGCCATGCAAGGCCTCGTACACGGGGGCGCCGACGACAGGCGTGCGCTGCAGCGTGCGGCGTCCCCACTGCAGGAAGCGCTCGTAGCCCTGCGTCGTGCGCAGCGTCGCGAGGTGGTGCGCGAGTCCGCCGATGGTCGGCGAGTATGACCGCTCGTTGTCATTCACCAGGATGACCATGGGGCGATCCGCGGCGGCGATGTTGTTGAGCGCCTCCCATGCCATGCCGCCCGTCAGCGAGCCGTCTCCCACGACCGCCACGACATGTCGACCGTCAGCACCCGAGAGCTCTCCCTGGATCTGGAACGCCTTGGCAATGCCGTCGGCATAGGACAGCGCCGTGGATGCGTGGGAGTTCTCGATGACGTCATGCTCGGACTCTGCGCGCGACGGGTAGCCCGACAGACCCCCCTCCTTGCGCAGCGTGTCGAACTCGCGCCAACGCCCGGTGAGGATCTTGTGGACGTATGCCTGGTGACCGGTGTCCCAGAGGATCACGTCCCGGGGCGAGTCGAAGACGCGGTGCAGGGCGAGTGTCACCTCCACCACGCCGAGGTTGGGGCCGAGATGACCGCCCGTCGCCGACACCTGACGCACGAGGAACTGGCGGATCTCCTCGGCCAGGTCCGGCAGGTCTTCCTCGGGGATCTCGCGCAGGTCCTCGGGCGAGCCGATCCCATCGAGCAGACCCATGCCGGACTCGCCTCCCGCCCACGCGCCGTGGTGGCGCGGCTGACAGGAGCAGTCTAGGCGCCCGTCGGCGCTCCCACACGTCAGAGGCGGGCGTGCCAACGGCGGCCGGCAAGGGCCTCGGCCACCATCGTCGCCTCGCGCTGCAGCCTCTGCAGATCCGCTGCCTCTGCTTCCAGCGCCCTCAGTGCCTCCTCGGGGTCCAGCCCCGCCTCGGTCAGCGCCGTGCGCGCCCGTGCGTAGGCGACGCGCGCCCCCTCGACCCGGGCCTCGAGATCGCAGGACACCCGGAAGGCCAGCGCCCGAGGATGGCGGGCCCAGACGGAGTTGGGTGAGCGCTCCATGCTGCCGACATCCCATAGCCACCGAATGGCCGACTCGGGGAACTCGGAACTGTCTGGGTCGGCAACGCGCGCCGGCCATCCCGGCGGGCGCACGGCTAGACGAGCGAGCGCAGGACGTACTGCAGGATTCCCCCGTGCCGGTAGTACTCGGCCTCTCCGGGCGTGTCCACGCGCACCCTGGCGCTGAACTCCACTGTCCGTCCATCGGCGGCGACCGCCTCTACGTCGACCTCCGAGGGGATGAATCCCTCGTTGAACTTCGTGATTCCGCGGATGGTGAAGACCTCGTCGCCCTGGAGTCCGAGTGAGTCGGCGCTCATGCCCTCGGGGAACTGCAGGGGCAGGACGCCCATCCCGATGAGGTTGGACCTGTGGATCCGCTCGTAGGACTGCGCGATCACGGCCTTCACCCCCAGCAGCGCGGTGCCCTTCGCAGCCCAGTCCCGGCTCGAGCCTGAGCCGTATTCCTTGCCCGCCAGGATCACCAGCGGGGTGTGGTGGGCCGCATAGGCCATCGCCGCGTCGTAGACAGGTACCGTCTCCGCATCGGGCGTGCTGAAGTCGACGGTGTATCCGCCTTCGACGTCGTGCAGCATGAGATTGCGCAGTCGGATGTTGGCGAAGGTGCCGCGAATCATCACCTCATGGTTGCCACGCCGCGAGCCGTAGGAGTTGAAGTCCTTGCGGTCGACCCCGTGGTCGGCCAGGTAACGCCCCGCCGGACTGTCGGCCTTGATGCTGCCCGCGGGTGAGATGTGATCGGTGGTGACCGAGTCCCCGAGCTTGAGCAGAACCCGTGCCCCGTTGATGTCGTGCAACGGCTCGGGGTCGCGAGGCATGCCCTCGAAGTACGGCGCCTTGCGCACGTAGGTGCTTGACGGATCCCAGGCGAAGCGATCACCGGTCGGCGTCGGCAGGCTTCGCCAGCGATCATCGCCGTGGAAGACGTCGGCGTATCGAGCCGCGAACATCTCCTCATCGATGCTGGCATCGATGACCGACTGGATCTCCTGGGGACTCGGCCAGATGTCGGACAGGTAGACCGGCGCACCCGAGTCGTCCAGGCCAAGGGGTTCCGTGGCGAAATCGATGTCCATGGTGCCCGCGATCGCATAGGCGACGACGAGGGGCGGGGACGCGAGGTAGTTCATCTTCACGTCGGGGTTGATGCGTCCCTCGAAGTTGCGGTTGCCACTGAGCACCGATACCACGGCCAGGTCCGCGTCGTTGACCGCTGCGCTGACCTCGGGGATCAACGGGCCGGAGTTGCCGATGCACACCGTGCAGCCGTACCCGACGGTCTCGAAGCCGAGCTTGTCGAGGAACGGCGTGAGCCCCGCGCGGTCGTAGTAGTCGGTGACCACCTGCGATCCGGGGCCCAGGGTGGTCTTGACCCATGGCTTGCGCGTGAGCCCGCGCTCGACCGCCTTCTTGGCGAGAAGGCCGGCTCCCACCATCACGGAAGGATTGGACGTGTTGGTGCACGAGGTGATCGCCGCGATGACGACGTCTCCGTGACCGATCTCGACGGGCTCGCCGTCGATCTGGGTCTCCACCGCCGCCGCCGGCTCGCGGGTGAAGTCAGGGAGCGCGCCGACGAAGGAGGCCTTCGCGTCGCTGAGCGCCACGCGGTCCTGGGGCCGCTTCGGGCCCGCGAGCGACGGCACCACCGTGCCGAGATCGAGCTCGACGTACTCCGAGTAGCGCGCCTCGCGGGCCGGGTCATGCCAGAGGCCCTGCGCCTTGGCGTACGCCTCGACCAGCGCAATCTGCTCGTCGCTGCGACCCGTGAGTCGCAGGTAGTCGAGCGTGGCCGCATCGATGGGGAAGATAGCGACGGTCGATCCGTACTCCGGACTCATATTGCCGATCGTCGCCCGGTCCGCGAGCGGCACGGCACCGACACCCTCGCCGTAGAACTCGACGAACTTGCCCACGACACCGTGCTTGCGGAGCTTCTCCGTGATCGTCAAGACGAGGTCCGTGGCCGTGGCACCCGCCGGCAGTTCGCCGGTGAGCTTGAAGCCCACCACGCGCGGGATCAGCATGGAGACCGGCTGACCGAGCATGGCTGCCTCGGCTTCGATTCCGCCGACCCCCCAGCCCACCACGCCAAGGCCATTGACCATGGTGGTGTGGCTGTCCGTGCCCACCACGGTGTCGGGATACGCCTGGCCGCCGCGAGCCATGATGACGCGAGCGAGGTGCTCGATGTTGACCTGGTGCACGATGCCGGTGCCAGGCGGCACCACCTTGAATTCCTCGAAGGCACCCTGGCCCCAGCGCAGGAACTGGTAGCGCTCCCGGTTGCGTTCGTACTCCAGAGCGGTATTGAGATCCGCGGCATCAGGGCGGCCGAAGTAGTCGGCGATCACGCTGTGGTCGATGACGAGCTCGGCCGGGGCCAGGGGCTCGATCTTCGCCGGGTCTCCCCCGAGGTCCACGACCGCTTCGCGCATGGTCGCCAGGTCGACGACAACGGGCACGCCGGTGAAGTCCTGCATGATGACGCGCGCGGGCGTGAACTGGATTTCCTCGGAGGGCTCGGCATCGGCGGTCCACGACCCGAGGGCGCGTATCTGCTCCTCGGTGACGTTGGCGCCGTCCTCCGTGCGAAGGAGGTTCTCGAGGAGGATGCGGTGCGTGAAGGGCAGTGAGTCCGCTCCTGGCACGGCGTCGATGCGGAAGATCTCGTAGTCACGGTCACCCACCGTGAGTGTGGTCCGCGCTCCCAGGCTGTCCCGACTCGCTGCCACGACGTATCCCTCCTCCGCCGGCGATGCGCTCACCAGGCATGCGCTCCGGCCCGCGTCCACACTACTGTGCGACGCGCGGACGCCGACGCGGCCCTCGCAGCCCGGGATTCGCTCGCGTGACCTGTTAGCGTGGCGGGGCCCGGAAGGCGCGGGCGCGAAGGAGGTCCACGCCGCATGTGCGGTATCGCCGGTGTCCTGGGCCCCGCCGAGCGCACCTCCCAGGTCATCGGACCGATGCTGGAGGTCATTCGCCATCGCGGCCCGGATGACTCAGGCTCCTACGTCGGATCCGACTTCGCGTTCGGCATGACGCGACTGTCCATCATCGACATCGCCGGCGGCCACCAGCCCATGTGGAGCCTCGACGGCACCGTGGGAATCGTGTTCAACGGGGAGATCTACAACTATCGCGAGCTTGACGCCGAACTCGCGGACGCGGGTCTTCCGCCGCGCAGCAGCAGCGACACCGACACCATCCTGCGCCTGTACGAGCACATGGGCCGCGACGACCTCCCGGGGATGCTGCGCCGACTCCGGGGCATGTTCGGCCTCTGCATCTACGACGCATCCCTGCAGCAACTCGTGCTCGCTCGAGATCCCTTCGGCATCAAGCCCCTGTACGTGAGACTCGAGGATGGGTCCCAGGGGTCGCGAGTCGCGGCGTTCGGGTCGGAGATCAAGAGCCTGCTCGTCGATCCACAGGCTGTCCCCCAGGTCGACATGGATGCCGTGGTCAACTACCTGTCCTTCCAGTTCAATCCGCTGCCCCAGACGTTCTTCCGCGGCATTCGGCGGCTCGAGCCGGGCCACTACGCCGTCGTCCCGCTCGCGAATCCGAGCTTCCAGCCCGCCCGCTACTGGCGCTACGAGTTCGCGCCCGCGGTCGACAACGAGTCGCTCCTCGTCGACGAGGTCCGCGGAGTGCTCGAGGACTCCGTGGAGCACCACCTCATCGCTGATGTCCCGGTCGGGGCGTTCCTCAGCGGCGGTGTCGACAGTGCCATCACCGTCACGCTCGTCCAGGAGCAGCGCAAGGCCATGGGCCTCGAGCCCGTGAAGACCTTCACCGTGGGCTTCGACGCGGTGAGCGAGCATGCGGAGGCTCGCGAGGTCGCCGACGTCCTGGGCACGGATCACCATGAGATCCACGTCGACCTCTCCGACTACCTGCGCGCGCTCCCCGACATCGCGTGGTACTTCGACGAGCCCGTGGCCGATCCCTCTGCGGTCTCGCTCTACTTCGTCGCCCGGGCCGCACGCGAGCACGTCACGGTCGTCCTCTCCGGCGAGGGGGCCGATGAGCTCTTCGGCGGCTACCGCATCTACCGGGAGCCGATCGACCTCGACCGAGTCCGGCGCCTGCCCGCGCCGCTGCGGCGCCTTGCCGGCCGACTCGGCCGCTCCACGCGGTCCTTCCCCGGCCGCAACTACCTCCGCCGCGCAACGACTCCCTTTGCGGATCGCTACATCGGCAATGCCTACATCTTCCGCCCGGAGGAGGTGCGCAGGCTCCTCAGGGATCCCGGGCATGCCACGCACGTGCGTCCGGCCGACGTCCTGGCGGCCGAGTACCCCGGCTTCGACTCCCTGCCCGAGTCGCGGCGCATGCAGCTCGTCGATATGAACTTCTGGCTCCGGGGCGACATCCTCGCCAAGGCCGACCGCATGACCATGGCGCACTCGCTGGAACTCCGCGTCCCCTACCTCGACCCTGAGGTCGCCGCCGTCAGCGCGCGCATCCCCGATGACCTCAAGTACCGGGAGGGCACCACCAAGTGGCTCCTGCGCCGAGCCTTTCGGGGCCGGATCCCGGAATCGACGGAGCGGCGCGCCAAGCTCGGCTTCCCCACGCCCTTCCGCCACTGGCTCGCCCAGGACCCGGACGCGGTACTGGCCCCCATCAGACGCAGTGCCTTCCTCGCGTCGATCTTCGACATGGACGTCGTCGAGGGATTGGCGAGATCCCATACGGAGGGAGAGACCGACGCCTCTCGCAGGATCTTCGTCCTGCTCATGCTCGCGCTGTGGCACGAGGCGTTCTTTGACGGTCCTCCGGGGCTGCGCCCCTCGGAGCGCGCCGGCACCTAGGCCTGGCGCCAATCGGCGGAATCCCCAGAGAGCTCGGAGGACGCAAGCTGCCAGGGGACGCTCACCACCATGACGCCCGGTGCGAAGAGGAGGCGCGTCTTGAGCCGCAAGGCGGACTGGTTGTGCAGCAACTGCTCCCACCAGTGCCCGACCACGTATTCCGGAACGTAGACCGTGACGAGGTCGCGCGGACTCTCCCGCCGGACGCGCTTGATGTAGTCGATGATGGGCCGCGTGATCTCTCGATAGGGAGATTCGATGACCCGCAGCGTCACCGGGATGTCGCGTCGCTCCCAGTCACGTCGCAGTGCCGCGGTCTCGACGGGATCGACATCGACCGTCAGGGCCTCGAGCGTGTCGTGCCGAGTCGCCCGGGCGTAGGCCAGCGCACGGAGTGCGGGCTTGTGCAGCTTCGAGATGAGCACGATGCCGTGCACGCGCGAGGGCAACGTGACGTGCATCTCGTCGCCCACGGCGATCTCCTCGCGGACCCGGTCGTAATGCCGATGGATGCCCTGCATGATGAAGAAGAGGACAGGCATGGCAACGACGACGATCCAGGCACCCTGGAGGAACTTGGTCACGAGGACGACGACCAGGACGATGCCCGTGAGCCCAGCGCCTACCGCATTGATGGCGCGCGACCGCTTCATCCGCCGGCGCTCTTCCGGAGACGGATCGCGACGCAGCTCGCGGTTCCAGTGCCGGAGCATGCCGAGCTGGCCCAGCGTGAAGGCCACGAAGACGCCGATGATGTAGAGCTGGATGAGCGAGGAGACATCGGCCTGGTAGGCGATCACGAGGATCATCGCGAAGCCCGCCAGCAGGATGATCCCGTTGCTGTAGGAGAGCCGGTCGCCGCGCGTGTGCAGCTGGCGCGGCAGGTATCCGTCCCGCGCGAGGATCGATCCGAGCACGGGGAACCCGTTGAAGGCCGTGTTGGCGGCGAGCGCCAGGATTAGCGCCGTTGCGAGAGAGATGACGAGCACCGCGATCGTGAACTCTCCGAAGACCGCCTGCGCCACCTGCACGATGACGGTCTTCTGGGGCTGCCCCTCGGGGAGGCCCACGAGATTCGCGTCATCCCCGGTGATCTTCACTCCCGTCGACAGCGCCAACCACGTGATGGAGGCGAACATCGCCATCGAGATCACGCCCAGCAGGAGCAGAGTCGTCGCCGCATTGCGTGACTTGGGCTTGCGGAAGGACGGCACCCCGTTGGCGATGGCCTCGATGCCCGTGAGCGCTGTCGTGCCCGAGGAGAACGCCCGCGCCACGAGGAACGCGAGGGCCAGGCCCGTCACCTCGTCCTCGGCGATGATCTCCCAGCCGGCGCTCTCCGCGGTGAGATCAGCGCCCATCACGGTGCGCACGATTCCGGTCCCCACCATGATCGTGATCGAGGCGATGAAGAGGTACGTCGGAATCGCGAAGGCAACACCCGACTCGCGAATCCCTCTCAGGTTCACCAGCGTGATGAGGACGATGATCCCCACCGCCCACCAGGCAGCATGCTCAGCGATGAGGGGAAACACGGACCCCAGATTGGCGACGGCAGCGGAGATGGAGACCGCGACGGTGAGCGTGTAGTCGACCAGCAGGGCGCTCGCCGTGAAGACACCCCACTTCGGTCCGAGGTTCTCCGAGACGACCGTGTAGTCGCCTCCGCCGCCCGGATAGGCGTGGACGTTCTGGCGATAGGACGCGACGACGACGAAGTAGAGGAGCACCACCGCGAGGGCGACCCAGGGACCGAATGAGTACAGGGAGAACCCGCCCAGGGCGAGGACGATGAGGATCTCCTGTGTCGCGTACGCGTTGGACGAGAGCGCATCACTGGCGAAGACGGGTAGGGCGATGCGCTTGGGCAGCAGGGTGTCGCCCAAGCGATCGCTGCGGAGTGCGCGGCCGAAGAAGAACCGCTTCACGGTGTCCGTCACGGCCACGGGAGCATGGTAGGTCCCTGACCGGTCTCCCCCGACCACCGACCCGCGCCGGGCGCATGCGCCGTGTAGCGTCTGGTCCGTGCATGTGGTCATCCTCGGCTGCGGACGCGTCGGCTCGCTCCTGGCCGATCGCCTCGACGAGGCAGGTCATTCCGTCGCGATCGTCGACCAGGACCCCCAGTCCTTCCGCCGCCTCAGCGGCAGGTTCTCCGGGACGACGGTCAAGGGCATCGGATTCGATCGCGAGACCCTGGAGAAGGCCGGCATCGACCGTGCCCATGCCTTCGCCGCGGTGAGCAGCGGTGACAACACCAACATCCTCGCGGCTCGCGTCGCGCGCGAGACCTACGGCGTGGAGCACGTGGTAGCTCGCATCTACGACCCCCGTCGGGCCGAGGTCTACCAGCGACTGGGCATCCCCACCGTCGCCACCGTGTCCTGGACCGCGGGCCAGATCATGCGCCGGCTCCTGCCCCAGGGCGGCCTGGAGGAATACCGCGACGCGAGCGGCGAGGTCCTTCTCGCCGAGATGCCCGCTCACGCGAGCTGGTACGGCCATGCCGTCACGGACATCGAGATCGCTACCGGAGCCCGCGTGGGCTTCGTCAGTCGCCTCGGCGCGGGCATGATTCCGGCTCCCGACTCCGTCCTGCAGGACGGCGACCTCGTCCATGTGCTCGTCGCCTCTGATGACGCCGCCCGAGTGGAGGGAATCCTCGCCGGGTCGCGCGAGGCCGCCCTCACGGCGCTGCGGGGAGGATCGTCATGAGGGTCGCCATTGCCGGCGCGGGCAAGGTCGGCCGATCGATCGCGCGTGAGCTCATCGGCTTCGGACACGAGGTCCTGCTCATCGATCGCGATGCCGAACTAGCCCGGCCCGGCGCCGTGCAGGGCGCGCAGATGCTCCAGGCGGACGCGTGTGAGCTGGCGGCCCTCGAGGAGGCTGACCTCGCCCAGTGCCAGGTCATGGTGGCCGCCACCGGCGACGACAAGGTCAACCTCGTCGTCTCGCTCCTCGCCAAGACCGAGTTCGGCGTGCCGCGCGTCGTCGCCCGTGTCAACCACCCCAAGAACGAGTGGATGTTCAACGAGTCCTGGGGAGTCGACGTGGCCGTGTCGACCCCTCGCATGCTGTCGGCCCTGGTCGAGGAGGCGGTGAGCGTCGGCGACCTGGTGCGCCTCTTCACCTTCCGCCAGGGACAGGCAGACCTCGTCGAGATCACCCTGTCCTCGGGCTCGCCCGCAGCGGGCCGTCGCGTCGGCTCCATGAACTGGCCCCCGGACACCGCGCTCGCCGCGATCGTGCGCGGTCCCCGCGTCATCGCCCCGAGCGCTGACGACTCACTGGAGATCGGCGACGAATTGGTCTTCGTCTGCGCACCGGAGCAGGAACCCGTCCTGCAGTCGATGCTGAGCGACCATGTGCACACGCCCGACAGGGGCGAGGGGCCGTAGTCGCTGCCCGCACGCTAGGGGCGTGACGGGTCGTCTCCCCCACCGGGCTCGTCCTCGTCGGGTGCGCCCGAGGGCGCTCGGCCCTGGGCCTCAGCTTCGCGTCGTCGCTCGAACACGGGCTTGAGCACCAGATAGGTGAAATAGCCCGCCGCGATGAAGAGCGGAACCCCCATGATCACCTTGGCGAAGCCCAGCGGACCCACCCATCCCGCGAGATACATGGGACCCTGGACGGCGATGCGCAGCCCGAAGAGCGCCACCCAGATCCAGGACGCCGCCGAGTAGATGCGGCGCAGCTCAGGGTCAGACCTCCAGCGCACGCCCTGCCCGGTGAGGAATCCGACGATCACTCCGATGAGGGGCCAGCCGATGAGGATGGAGACGAGGAAGGCCAGGCCGTAGCCGATGTTCTGGAGCAGGCCGGGGATGAAGTACCCCTCCCCTGTCTGAGTTCGCGAGGCGACGAACGCCGAAATCCCCACTCCGATCAGGCCCGCGAGGATCTGCTGCAGGCTCTCGCGTCGGACGATCCTCCACAGGGCGATGGCGATTCCAGCACCGAGAGCAGACCACACGGCGACACCCAGGTCATTGCCCGTGGCGACGTACACGATCACGAATACGACCGTGGGCGCTCCACTGTCGATGATGCCTCGCCAGCCCCCCAGGGCGCGATCGAGCAGCACCCGCTCCTCGCGCACGTCCTCACGCGACTGCGGCTCGATCAGCGGCTCATGAGTCGGTTCGCCGTCGTGGCCGTCGCCTCCAGGCGTCCCTGCGCTCATCCGGAAACCTCAGCGGGTTCGGGATAGAGGCGGTAGGTCGGGTTGAAGATCGTGACCTGGCCCTGCGGGCACGTGACGCGACCTTGCGCGGAGATGGGGCGACCGACGTCCACTCCCGACAGGCGCCGATGGCCGATCCACACGAGCGTGATGTGTCCGCTCCCGTCGTAGACCTCGGCCTCCAGCGTGGGCGCGTTGGCGCGCGGACGCAGGGTGACCGAGCGGATGATGCCGTGGATCGCGACGGACTGCCCCCGTTGACAGGAGGCGATCGCGAGTGCGCCACGCTCCTGGGCCTGAGTGGTGAGCTCTCCCGCTTCGACCTCCTCCTGGCTGCGCGTCCACGACGACCACCAGCGAGCCACGGAGCCTCCTCGGCAGGAGCCCGGTCACGGCAACCGGAGTCTTCAGCAGCGTACCCGCTGGGGTGGGCAAGACTGCGGTCGTGACCACCCTCCTCGTCCACGGCGCAGGATCCACGGGCGCAGCCGCAGCCGAGCTGCTCGGGCTCGGATCCGACACCGTGCTCGTCGAGGACCGCACCGGGGACGTCGAGCAGGTGATCGCCGCTCTCGAGACCGCGCTGGCCAGGCATGCGGATTGCACCGCGCTGGTCGGCGTCAGCCTCGGGGCCCATGCGGTCGCGCGCTGGGCCGGGGCACACCCCCACCCCCTGCCGAGGATCGCCTTGGTCCTGCCGGCCTGGACTGGTGACCCCTCAGCGGCAGCCGATGCGACCGCACGGGCCGGGCGCGACGTCGCACGCGACGGCAGCGCGGCGATCCTCGCGGGCCTGGAGCGCGAGAGCCCGCATTCCGATGTCGTGCGACTGCTTCAGCTCGCGTGGCCGGCCTACTCAACCGAAGACCTCGCACGCAGTCTCACCTGCGCAAGTCAGGGGCGCGGCCCGCATCCGTGGGAACTTGCCGCCATCTCCGTGCCCGTCGCCGTGATCGGTTGGCGCGGTGACGCATTCCACCCCGACGCGGTCGCGCATCAATGGGCGCGCCACCTGCGACATTCGACCCTGGCGCTAGCCGCTCGGCCCGAGACGCGTCTGCTTCAGCGGGCCCTGTCGACAGCGCCCGGGTGGGGCTAGGGCGCCTTACGCCGAGGCGCCGGGTGCGTCGGCTGCAGGTGGCGCTTGAGCCGGCAGGCGCATGGGTAGAGCCTCGCCGGGCGGCATCGCGTCCGTCCCGCGATTGACGACGATGTCGCGGAAGACCTGCTCGAGTTCCGGGGATCCCCCGGGCTCGGCGGCTCGGCCGAGGAAGAGGCCGCGCAGGAACCATCGCGGCCCATCGACGCCCACGAAGCGCACGGGCTGCAGGGCACCCTGGCCCGGCACCTTGCCGCGCAGTTCGATGCCGTGCTCCCCTGACTGCTCCTCGATGAGCCCGCCCTGACCCGTGACCGACGCCTTGAGCTTGCCGCGCACCTCTGCCCACAGTCCATCGGTGCGCGGAGCGGCGAAGGCCTGCAACTGGAGTCCACCCTGCCCGTGATTCAGCGTGACAACGCCCACGGCTCCGGACGCTTCGTCGACCTGCGCCTGCACCTGCAGGCCGTCGACTCCGCGGATCCACAGTGCTCCGAAGTCGAGCCTGCCGTCGGGTCCGTCCACCTCGGACACGTCCCATGGGCCGTGCTCCTTGCGTGCCACCTCGTCGCTCACTGCGCCTCCTCGTTGCGACCGCCCACGGTACCCGTCGAGCCGTATCCCCCCTCGCCGCGGTGCGAGCCCGGCAGCCGCTCAGCCTCGTGCAGGACCGCCTGGGCCACGGCCTGGACGACGATCTGAGCGATGCGATCGCCTCGCGTCAGCGAGACAGGCTCCTGCGCGTCCGTGTTGAGGAGGCAGACCTTCACTTCTCCTCGATAGCCCGCATCGATCGTGCCCGGCGCATTGACGATCGTGAGGCCGTGCCGGGCCGCCAGGCCGCTGCGCGGATGCACGAATGCCGCATAGCCGTCCGGCAGGGCAAGGGCAATGCCCGTCGGGACCACCGCCCGCTCCCCCGGCGCGAGGGTGATGTCGATGCTGGTGCACACGTCGAACCCCGCATCCCCCGGAAGGGCGTACGCCGGCATCGGCAGCCCAGGATCCAGCCGCGTGAGGAGGATGTCGACGCGGTCGCTCACGGACTGACCTCGCGCCGCCACTGCTCGGCTCCGCCCGGACGCTCCCTGATCGCCGCCTGGATGTGCTCGGCGCTGCCATGCTCGACGAAGTGCTCCAGGGGCACCTGCAGGAAGAGCGCGGCGGCCTGGACCGCGACGGGACCCTCGTCGGCATCGAGGCATCCTCGAGCGGACGTGTAGACCTTGCGACCCACCTGACCGACGATCTCCGTCCGGATGTGCAGCGTGCTGCCCACCGGCACGGGTCGCACGTAGTCGACCTCCAGGTGCACGGTGACCACCGGAACGAGAAGAAGGCGATTGAGCGCGCCCATTGCCTCGTCCATCGCTGTCGCGATGACGCCACCGTGCGCGAGACCGGGCGCTCCCTGGTGATAGTCCCCTACCTCGAGGGTGCTGGCCATCGTCATGCCCTCGCCGGCCACGACTCTCAGGTGCAGCCCAGCGGGATGGTCGGCCCCGCACCCCACGCACCAGCGGTAGTGGCTCGCTACGACGTCCCCCGGCTGGGGCGCCTGCTCGTGCCGCTGCGGAATGGGAGCGTCCGCCGGGGGATGCGGGCTGCGTTGCCGCGCTCGGGCATTCGTCACCCTCGGACCCTATCCGCGCGCAACCGACGGGCCTGACACCCTGGTCACATGGCCCAGGCACCTGGCGACGGATGGTCCGAGGGACGCGACGGGAACCACCGCCGCTACCGCGAGAGGCTGTATCCGTCGATCGCCATCTTCGTCCTCGTCGTCGGACTCGCCACGATTGTCGGTGTCGCCTACGGAGCGGCGTATGGCGCCCCCTGGGGCTGGGGCTTCGGCGCGCTTCTCTGCGCAATAGGCGTGGGAGTTCTCCTCGCCACGAGCACCCCGATCCACGTGGACGACCGAGTGGTGCGGGTCGGCCGCGCCCGGCTCCCGCTCACATCGGTCGCAAGGGCCCAGCCGCTCGACCGCGACGAGATGCACGAGGCGCGTCGCCACGGAGACCCGCGCGACTACCTCGTCCTGCGCGCCTGGTCCTCCCGGCGCGGCGTGTCCATCACGCTCGACGACGCGCAGGATCCGCATCCGCGCTGGGTTGTCACATCGCGGCATCCTGCGCGCCTGGCCGACGCGGTGCGCGAGGCCCTGATCCCAGGGGCAAGGCAGGCGACCGACCCCGGTGCAGCCCGGTAGCCTGTCCCCATGTCGTCGACGCCCGAGCCCAAGATGAAGTCAGCGCGACCCGTGCTCAAGGTCGCGGCACCCTTCGTCGTCCTCGCAGCAACCTGGGCCGCAGACCGCGCCCTCAGCGCGGGCTACACCGCCATGACGGGCAAGAAGCCGCCGAACGCAGACGACCGCGCGGTGAGATTCTCCAGCGCACTCGCCTGGACACTCGCAACCGCGACAACAGCCGCCGTCATCCAGCTCGTCATCTACCGCGCGGCATCCAAGGCCGTGCCCGAGGGCCAGGACTAGCGCTACGCGCAGTCGCTCCTGATG
>JAPOKX010000149.1 GCA_029977425.1 Actinomycetota bacterium | reverse complement strand
CGTAGTGCCAGGCGCACTTCGTGCCTTGGTTGTCGGGGTTGATCGTGTCGGCACCGCGGACGATGTGGTCGTTGATGCCGTCCTTCGGATAGGGCCGGTCGAGAGGCGTGCCGAACACCCGCTCGGTGTTGGTGCGGTTGTCGCAGAAGAGCGCCTGCGGAGCGGTGCCGTCCGACGCCGATGCGGCGTCGAGGTGATAGGTGCCCAGGCGCCAGTGGTCCGCGACGATGCTGCCGGCATCGAGTGCGAACTGGGGCACGGGGCGGCCCTTGCCCCACGACCACGTGTCGCGGAAGGTCGCCGTCGGCAGCAGGTGCAGCGTGTCAGTGTCCGGGCCGGCGTTGGTCACGCGGATGCGGATCGACGTGTCGGTCGGATCGTTCTTCGCGTAGGCGACGTCGACGATCCAGTAGCGATCCTCGTCGAAGACTCCCGTGTCGATCAGCTCGAACTCCGGATCCTGGCGTGTCCGGGCGGCGTTGACTGCGACGAGCTGGTCATAGGGGAACGCCGACTGCGGATAGTGGTAGTGCGCGCGCAGCCAGGAGTGCGACGGCGTGGCGTCGTCGTACCACCAGTACTCCTTGGCGTCCTCACCGTGATTGCCCTGCCAGCCGTCGAGCCCGAAGAAGCGATCCTTCAGGTGGCTGTCGCGGCCATTCCACATCGCGAGGGAGAAGGCGAGGTCCTGGTGCAGGTCGCAGAAGCCGAGGATGCCGTCCTCGCTCCAGCGGAAGGTCCGCGATCGGGCCTGGTCGTAGGGCAGGTAGCGCCACGCATCACCGTCGTCGGAGTAGTCCTCGCGGACGGTCCCCCAGGCCCGCTCCGCGAGATACGGGCCCCAGAGGTACCAGGGCCCGGCCTCCTCCGGTCCGAACCGGTAGTCACCACAGTCAGCCATGCGGTCGCGCTCAGCATTCACCCCCCGATCCTGCCCTGCCTCGGGGTAGCGTGGGCACTCAACCTGCAGGAACTACCCAGGCCGGATCCACGGGAGAGTCATGAGCCGCCGCCTCGCCGTCGTCGCGACGCTCATCGCTGCCCTCGTCATGGGCGCCGGCGCGGGCACGGCATACGCCGCTCCGCTGCCCGGCGATCTCCCCCTTGTCTACGGCGACCGAGGAGACACGGTCCATAAGGCGCAGTACCGCCTCACCTGGCTCGGCTACGACCTGCGCACGAAGGAAATGGACAACGACTTCTTCGGTCGCTCAACGAAGGCAGCCGTCAAGCAGTTCCAGCGCAAGTTCTTCCTTCCGATCAACGGCAAGCTCAACAAGGACACCTGGAAGATGCTCGACAAGGTCGGCGACAACGTCGGGGACCTCCCGAAGTCCTGCCTCAAGGAGCGCCAGGTCCTGTGCATCGACAAGACGTCGAAGCTGCTGCGCTACGTCCTCAAGGGCAAGGTGGTGCAGACCCTCGACGTGCGCTTCGGGGTGCCCGGCCTCGAGACCCCGACGGGGAGCTTCCGCGTCTGGTACAAGGATCGATACGCCACGTCGGGGATCAACGGGCCCGATGCCCCGCGGGCACCGATGCCCTACGCGCTCTTCTTCGCCGGCGACATCGCTGTGCACTACTCGCCCACCTTCGCCGCGAGCGGCTACTACCCCGGCGGCGGCTCGCATGGCTGCGTCAATGTCGCCGACCTCAAGGGCGTCTCCTGGCTCTTCGACCAGATCCCCGTCGGCACCCTCGTGCACGTCTACTGGGGCTAGTCGCCCGTGCCTTCGCACTCTCCCCTGCGCGTCGTCCTGCTCGGCTACGGCCTGGCTGGCCGCGTCTTCCACGCACCGCTCATCGGGGCAGAGCCTGATCTCGAGCTCATCGGGGTGGTCACGTCGGACCCCGAGCGCCAGGCCCAGGCGCGCGCCGACCTGCCCGGAGTCGCCATCCTCGACACGGCGGAGCAGGCGTGGGCCAGCGGGGCGGACGTCGCTGTCGTTGTCGCCACCGCGAACTCCGCGCACGTGCCGCAGGCCCGCGCCGCCCTCGAGCACGGCCTGCCCGTGGTCGTCGACAAGCCCCTGGCCGGCACCGCGGCCGAAGCGCAGGACCTCATCGATCTCGCGCAGGCCCAGGACCGGCAACTCCATGTCTTCCAGAACCGGCGCTGGGACTCCGAGATCCTCACCGCCCGCCGCGCCATCGACGAGGGACTCGTCGGCATCCCCCACCGATTGGAGTCGCGCTTCGAGCGCTGGCGACCGACACCGAAGGGCGGCTGGCGCGAAGAGGGCCCCGCGGCGGATCTGCCCGGCTTGCTCTACGACCTCGGTGCGCACCTGATCGACCAGGCACTGCACCTCTTGGGTCCCGTCCAGCGCGTGTTCGCGAGCGTACGCCGGGTGCGCCCGGGAATGACCGCCGATGACGACACGCAGGTCGTGCTCGAACACGTATCGGGAGCGGTGAGCATCCTCAGCGTGAGCTCCGCATCGGCCTTCACCGGCCCGCGCCTGCGCCTGCTCGGCACCGGAGGCGGCCTGTGGATCGACAGCCTCGACACCCAGGAGGACGCTCTGCGTGCCGGTCGCACGCCGGGCGACGCCGACTGGGGCGCGGAGGCGGACGACGCGCTCATCGTGACGGGCACCGAGTCGCCGCAGTCGATCGCACGCGCCCGTGGCGACTGGCCGGCGTACTACCGCGGCGTCGCTGCTTCACTGCGCGGTGAGGCACCGCCGCCCGTAGACCCTCGTGATGTCGTGCAGGACCTGCGGGTCATCGAGGCGGCACACGAGTCGGGCCGTCTGGGGGTTGCGGTCGACCTCGATCCGCCCGCAGGACACGTCAGCTAGCCGGCCGCGCTGTCGCAACTAGCTGGCTGCGCTGTCGCAACTAGCTGGCTGCGCTGTCGCGCAGCAGCCCCGCCGGATCCTCCAGCAGCGTGCTCAAGGCGACCTCCGACGCACCGATGAGCGTGGCGTCGCCACCGAGCTCCGACGACGTGACGCGCACCTGGTGACGCGCCGCGGGAAGTGCGCTGGCGAGTTGGGCAAGCACCCGATCACCCGCGACGGCGTACACCGCGCCGAGGTGACCGCCCAGCACGATGGACTGCGGGTTGAGCATGTTCACGAGGTTGACCAGGCCCATGCCCAGCCCGAACAGGAAGAAGACCCCCAGGAGCAGCCACAAGGGCGTGTCTATCTGAACGAATACCAGTGTTGTCAGGGCGAAAGCAACGATCACGAGGCCACTGGTCATCACCGCTCGGTAGCCGAATCG